>NZ_DCBW01000023.1:0-10827 GCF_002313585.1 Microbacterium sp. UBA1097
GGGATGCCGTCGACTTCGCCTTAGGCGCCGAAGCGGCCGCCGCGCGACCATCGATCACACAGACCCTCCCGCTCGTGGGCGGGCGCCCTTCGACCGACGGCGCCCCGGGCGCCCTCGCACGCCAGTTCGGCTGGGACGCGGCGATGGTCGATCACCTGCTGCACCGGTACGGCTCCGACATCCGCGACATCGCCGAGATCTGCGACCGCGACGAGACCATGTCCCGCCCGCTTGAGCATGCGCCCGCCTATCTGCGCGCGGAAATCGCGTACGCCGTCAGCCATGAGGGTGCGCTGCACCTGGAGGATGTGATGCACCGTCGCACCCGCATGGTCTACGAGTACGCCGACGAAGCGCTGGCGGCCCTTCCCGAGGTCGCCCGTATCGTCGCCGGCGAATTGGGCTGGTCAGACGCGCGGCGCGACGAGGAGGTCGCGGCGTATACCGCCGTGGCCGACGCGGTCGCCGCTGCGGCGCGCACGAGCGATGACGCTGCGGCCGCGCGCGCCAGGGCGGCCGCCCCCGGAGTCGCCGCCATGTCGCCGCGTCCCTGATCGCCGATCCCCCCATCCCACCCCTCACACGCTTCGATGGAGAGCACCCCGTGACACGATACGTATTGTCGATCGACCAGGGCACGACGAGCACTCGCGCGATCGTGTTCGACCACTCGGCGTCGATCGTGGCCAGTGGACAGCTCGAGCATCTCCAGCACTTCCCCCGGGCGGGATGGGTCGAGCACGACGCCATCGAGATCTGGGACAACGTGCGCGAGGCCGTGGGACTCGCGCTCACCCGCGCGAACCTGACGCACGGCGACATTGCCGCGGTCGGACTCACGAATCAGCGCGAGACCACCATCGTCTGGAACCGCCACACCGGAGTCCCCGTGTGCCGGGCCATCGTCTGGCAGGACACGAGGACGCAGCGGATCGTCGAGGACCTCTCGCGCGAGCACGGGGTCGATCGGTACACGGCGAGCGTCGGCCTGCCGCTGGCGACCTACTTCGCTGGCCCCAAGGTGAAGTGGATCCTGGACAACGTCGTCGGCGCCCGTCAGGCCGCCGACGACGGCGACCTGCTCTTCGGCACGGTGGACACCTGGGTCCTCTGGAACCTCACCGGCGGCGTGGAGGGCGGCATCCATGTCACCGACGTCACCAACGCCTCCCGCACGATGCTGATGAACCTCGACACTCTGGCCTGGGACGAGCAGATCGTGGCGGACATGGGTATCCCGATGTCGATGCTCCCGCAGATCCGGTCCTCGTCTGAGGTTTACGGTGTCGGTCGCGAGCACGGGATGCTCCCCGGAGTCCCGATCGCCGGAGTTCTGGGGGACCAGCAGGCAGCGATGTTCGGTCAGGCCTGCTTCAGCGAGGGCATGGCCAAGAACACCTACGGAACAGGGAACTTCCTGCTGCTGAACACGGGCCCCACGCGCGTGCACTCTGAGAACGGACTGCTCACTACCGTCTGCTACAAGATCGGGGACGCCCCGGCCGTCTACGCGCTCGAGGGATCGATCGCCGTCACAGGCTCCCTCGTGCAATGGCTGCGGGACAACCTCGGCATGTTCTCGGACGCGTCAGAGATCGAGCCGCTGGCCCGTGAGGTCGAAGACAACGGCGGCGCGTACTTCGTGCCGGCGTTCTCCGGACTGTTCGCCCCGTACTGGCGGCCGGATGCCCGTGGTGCTCTGCTCGGGCTCACCCGCTACGTCACGACGCAGCACATCGCCCGTGCGGCCCTGGAGGCCACCGCTTATCAGACGCGCGAGGTAGTCGAGGCGATGAACGCGGATTCGGGCATCGCGCTGGCCGAGCTTCGCGTCGACGGCGGGATGGTGGCCAACGAGCTGCTCATGCAGTTCCAGGCGGATCAGCTCGGTGTAGATGTGCTGCGCCCCGAGATCCTCGAGACCACCGCCCTCGGTGCGGCCTACGCCGCCGGCATTGCTGTCGGATTTTGGGGCGGTCAGGACTCCGTCACCGAGAACTGGGGCGAGGCCCAGCGCTGGAACCCCTCGATGCCGCTGCTCGAGCGCGAGCAGCTCTTCCGCAACTGGAAGAAAGCGGTCACCAAGACCATGGGTTGGGTGGACGGTGACGTGGACACCTGACCCCCGACACTCGCTCAGACCGAAACCCCACCGATACCCACACGAAGGAGTAGGGATCTCATGAAAGCAACCTTCCTGAAAAGGAACCCATTCTGGCTCGCGCTGTCACTGGTGCTAATGCTGATGTCCGCGATCGTCGCATCCGCGGTGCAGACGAACGCCGGAACCGTAGCAGTGAAGGACATGAGATGGGAGACGCCGTCGGGCCAGATGATCAGCGCCCTGCTGTTCAAGCCGGATGCCGCGACCGCTGATTCTCAGGCCCCCGCCATCATCGTGTCGCACGGGTGGTGGAACAACCGCGAGATGCAGGATGCCAACTATGTCGAGCTTGCGCGACGCGGTTACATCGTCGTATCGATCGACATGTATGGGCACGGCAACTCGTCGCCGCTCGTGAACAGCCAGGTCGAGCTCGGCGGCACCGGCATGTACGACGTTGTGAAGCTCGTCGCCGATCTGCCGTACGTCGACCCGGAGATGATCGGCGTGTCCGGACACTCGAACGGCGCGCGGGCCGCGAACTTCTCGGTCGCCCTCGACAATGAGGCGGACGAGCAGCTCATCGACGCGGTCTTCCTCGTCGACAATGACCCTGTCTACACCGATGCCGACGGCGCGTACACGAACATCTACGGCACGCGAGATGTCGGTCTGGTCGCCGCCCAGTATGACGAGTTCTTCTTCCGCAGCTACAGCCCGGAGGGTGTCGCGCTGACGCCGCCGCGTGAGTACATCTCGACCCCCAACGCGCAGTCCTTCCTGAACTTCGGCGTGGACCCGGCTGAGGAAGAATCGCGCTCGGCCGGTGAGTTCTACACCGAGGGCGACGCCGATCGCATCGTCTACACCCCAGCGGAGACGCACCCGTGGGGCACGATCTCGAAGACGACGGTCGGGAGCCAGGTCGAGTTCTGGGAGCGGGTCTTCCCCGCGCCGAACGCGATCGAGCCGAGCGCCCAGATCTGGCAGGTCAAGGAGACGGCGACGGCGTTCGGTCTCATCGGCTTCGGCATCTTCCTGGTTGCCTTCACGCGTGCGCTTCTCGGCACCCGCGCCTTCGCCGGCCTCCGGGTCACCGACCCCGCCCCGCTCGCGGCCACGAGCCGCAAGGGCCTGGCCTGGTTCTGGGGCGGCCTGGTCGTCTCGGCGCTGTTCTCGGGCTGGAGCTACGTCTGGCTGAGCCAGCAGCCTGTGATGCAGGGCATTGCTTTCAATGCCGTGCCGACGATCTTCACCCAGGGCGCCGTGTTCTTCATCGCCACTTGGGCGGCGATCAACGGCGTCGCGGGGCTGATCATCATGACGGTCTCCTACTTCGCGTTCGGCAAGAAGAACAGCGTCGACCTGCGGGCCGCTGGGGTTCTGCCCGGCTGGAGGAAGTTCTTCCACGGCATCGGCCTCGGAGCGGTCGTCGTCGCGGCCGGATTCGGCATCGTCTTCGTGCTCGACTACTTCTTCAAGACCGACTTCCGGTTCTGGGTCGTGGCCGTCAAGGCGTTCGGAGCGGACAAGCTGTGGATCGGCCTGCTCTACGTGCCGTTCTTCCTCGTGTACTTCCTCGCGAACTCGGTGGCAATCAACGGCTTCAACCGGTTCACGCTGCGCGGCAAGGAATGGCTCAATACGCTGGTGCTCGCCCTGGCAAACGCGATCGCACCGATCGTACTCGTGATCGCCCAGTATGCGACGTTCTTCATCACCGGTGAGACCATCCCCGGCTTCGGCGGCATCTTCAGCATCTGGCTGTTCCCGGTCATCCTCATCCTGGCGGTCTCGGCCGTGATCTCGCGCAAAATTTACCGTGCGACGAACAACCCGTATATCGGGGGCTTCATCAACGCCGCCGTCGTGACGATCATTTCGGTCTCCAACACGCTAACCGTCGTGTACTGACCAGTCTCACCGAGTCGGACAGAGGGAGCGCTTCCGCCTTGAGGCGGGGGCGCTTCCCCTGTCGCGTCAAGGGGTCAGGCGAAGCCGGCACTGAACCACTTCGCGATCGCATTCGAAAGCCGGATCACCTGATGACCGCCAGATCAGATCCACCGTTATCGGACGGACCCAGTCGAGCTATCCGTGCGCCGACCAGCTGCCCGACCGTGCTGCGAATTTGGTGCCACGCGGGATGACGGTGTGACGCAGGTTCAGCGCAGGATGCCGCGTTGTCTGGCTGTGGAGACGGCTGCGGTTCGTGAGGTGACGGCGAGTTTCGTGAAGATGTGGGCGAGGTGGGATTTGACGGTGGTCTCGCTGACGAAGAGTTCGGTTGCGATGTCGGTATTGGAGTGGCCGGCCGCGACGAGCTCAAGCACCTGCATCTCGCGACTACTGAGGCTTGCTTCGGGGGCTCGCATGCGGCTCAGAAGCCTTGAGGCGATGACGGGAGCGAGGGCGCTTTCCCCTGCGGCGGCGGCCCGGACGGCTGCGGCGAGTTCGTGGGGTGGGGCGTCTTTGAGGAGGTAGCCGCTGGCGCCGGCTTCGACGGCTCCCAGGATGTCGGCGTCGGAGTCGTAATTGGTGAGTACGAGCACGTAGGGGGCTGCGTCGAGGGCACGGATCCGCCGTGTCGCGTCGGCTCCGGTCATTGCGGCGTGAGCGCCGAACTGGAGATCCATCAGTACGACGTCAGGGTTGCTGTGTTCTGCGGCGGAAACCGCTTCGTCGGGTGTGGCAGCTTCCGCGATGACGTCTATGTCCCCCTCGAGGGCGAAGAGTGCTACCAGTCCGGCGCGGACGATGGGATGGTCATCGGCGATCAGAAGCCGGATCATGCGAACTTCTCCAAAGTGAGCTCGACGGTCAGTTGCGTTCCTCCGCCGGGGTGGGTGTCGATGGTGAGGCTGCCACCGAGTTGTTCGGCGCGTTCGCGAATCGCTTGGAGCCCGAACGAATCTGAGCGCCCGCGCGACCCGATGGTCGCGATGTGGGGGTCGAAGCCTTCACCGTCGTCGGCGATGGTGAACTGAAGTCGCTCGTGATCGGCGGCGAGAGTGATGGTCGCGGTGGTGGCATGCGCGTGCTGGATGGCGTTGGCGATGGCTCCCTGCGCGATTCGCAGGAGCGCCGTCTGGACCTGCATGGGCAGATCGACCGTGTCGGATACACGCACGTTGACGTGGAGTCCTTGCGCTGCCCATTGGGAGTCGGCGAGCCTCCGCAGTGCCCCGCCGAGTCCCCGGTCGTCAAGGTCGGGTGGGGTGAGTTCGCGGATGAACCGGCGTGCATCGGCAAGATTGCCGGCTGCCGTCTCTCGGGCGAGGCGGATGTGTTCGGCGCCAGGGCGATCAGGGTCGGCTCTTTCGGCGGCGTAGAGGAGCATCTGGATGCTGGAGAGGCCCTGCGCGACGGTGTCGTGAATTTCGCGGGCCAGCCGGGCGCGTTCGGCGAGGACTCCGGATTCGTGTTCGGTTGCGGCGAGCTGTCCTCGGGTGGCGAGCAGCTCGCCCATGAGGGTCTCGCGTTGTTGCGCCTCGCGGGCCAGAGCCTGGTAGCCGAGACCGATCAGGAGGGCGACTCCTGCGCCGATTAGTGGCCCGACGACTCCCGCGAGACTCCATCCGTTGTGGATGCCAAGCGCACAGATGGCAGTCACGGTAGCGACGACGATCGCGGCAGCGCCCCACCAGGGGCCGAGGAGATGGAGGTAGAGGAAGAACAGGGGGAACACGAGGTACGCGGCCTCGGGTGTCAGCCACAAAAGGACCACCCACTCGAGCGTGAGCGCCGCCAACCACAGCAGGCGCAGGGCGCGGGCACTCTGACCTGTGGTCCTGGTCTTTACCGCCCCGACCCCGTATGTGGCGATCATCACCAGCGTGAGGACGATCGCGGCGACGCTGCTCTCCGTGGGTGAGATCACCGCGCGGACGATGACCAGAACGGCGAGAGCAGCGAAAAGTACATGCAGCCCGGTGCGCAGACCCACGAATACGGGGGTGAGAGCTGTGTGGGGCATGGACCGAATCCTACGCATCGATAGGGCGACGGCATCGTCCGAAAGGATGACTTCTCCAGCCACCCTTCAGTCGGCAAAGTCTGTGCGGGCGGGCGATGAGATCGCAGGTCAAGAAAGGAAAAGTGGTACGTGTCCCCAGCTCGGGTGACCGGAAAGGAATCTCATGTTCGTCGCGCTCCGCGACCTACGCTTCGCCCGCGGCCGATTCGTCTTGATCGGTTCGGTCGTTGCCCTCATCACCGTTCTCGTCGGGTTCCTCAGCGGCCTGACCGGCGGCCTTGCCACCCAGAACATCTCCGCCGTCCTGTCGATCCCAGCCGATCGGGTCGTCTTCTCTGCGCCCACCACGGACGGCGCGGACGCAAGCTTCTCCGACTCCACCATCACCGAACAGCAGACCACCGACTGGGACACAGCGGCCGGCGTCACCTCGGCAGAACCGATCGGGATCAGCCAGACCCGGGCAGAGGCCGGCGACGCCCGCATCGCGATCGCCATCTTCGGTGTGCAACCCGGATTCAACGCCACCGCCCCCTCCCAGGACGGTCGGGTGAGCCTCTCCGCTCCCGCAGCCAAAGACCTCGCCGTCGCTACCGGAGATGACCTGACAATCGCCGGGACAACGTACACGGTCGAAACGATCGCTGGCGATGCCTGGTACAGCCACACCCCCGTAGTGGAGATGACCCTGTCCGACTGGCAGGCCTACTCGGCAGCCACTGGCAACCCCGATGCTTACGCGACGGTTCTCGCTGTCACCGGTTCCCCGGACTGGGAGACCGTGGACACCGCGACCTCGACCGTCTCCCACACCGTCCTGGGGTCGTTGACCGCGCTCAGCGCGTTCCGCTCCGAGATCGGGTCCCTCCTGTTGATGGTCACCATGCTGTTCGGCATCTCGGGTCTGGTCATCGGCGCGTTCTTCACCGTCTGGACCATGCAACGCAAGGGCGACATCGCCGTGCTCAAAGCACTCGGCGCCAGCACCTCCTCGCTGGTCCGGGACGCGCTGGGTCAGGCGCTGATCGTGCTGCTTCTGGGGATAGGGATCGGGTTGGGTCTGGTCACCCTCTTCGGCACCCTCGCCGGCACAGCCCTGCCGTTCCTCCTGAACCCGTTCACGACACTGCTGCCCGGCGTGATCATGATCACGCTCGGCCTCGCTGGAGCCGCATTCGCGCTCCGCTCCGTGACCTCCGCCGACCCCCTCACCGCCCTCGGGAGCAACCGATGATCCGCCTCGACAACATCACCCTCACCTTTCCCGACGGCGACAATCGCGTCACCGCCGTCAACCAGGTCAGCCTCACCGCTCACCCAGGAACCGTCACCGGCATCACCGGCCCCAGCGGCTCCGGCAAATCCAGCCTCCTCGCCGTGGCGGCGACCCTCATCCGCCCCGACAGCGGGCAGGTCATCATCGACGACATCGACGCCACCCGCCTCACTCCCGGCGAAGCGACTGAGACCCGCCGGGACAAAATCGGCATCGTCTTCCAGCAGTCCAACCTCATCCCGTCCCTGACCGCGCTCGAGCAGCTGTCCGTCATGAACGAGCTCGGCGCACGCCACTCCCGCCGAAACCGTGGCCAGGCGGCCAAACGAGCCGAGACGCTTCTAGACGCGGTCGGACTCGCCGACCACCGAGACAAACGACCCCACCAGCTCTCCGGAGGGCAACGTCAGCGAGTGAACATCGCCCGCGCCCTGATGAACGACCCCAGCGCGCTTCTCGTCGACGAACCCACCAGTGCGCTCGACCAGGAGCGCGGCGCCAGCATCATCGAACTCATCCTGCGCCTCACCGACGAGCTGAACACCTCGACGCTGCTCGTCACCCACGACCTCGTCCACCTTCCCCGGATGCACGGCGTCGTCAACCTCGTCGACGGCACACTCGTCGACACCGTCTCTGCCGCCGCCTAACTACCCGCCGCCCCCAGCAAAGGAATTTTCTTGGACCTTCTGTTCGGCATCCTGCACGTCGCCACCGCGGTCTTCATCATCGGCCCGATCGCCATCATCCCCATGACCGGACTGCGCGCGCTGCGCACCGGAGACGCCGCCCGCGCCACGGCCTCAGCGAAAAGCGTCCTCCTCCTCACCTACCTGTCCGTGCTGGTGGTTGTCACCGGATTCGGTGTGATGGGCATGGCAGACCCGAAATACGACCTCTCCATCACCACCCCGTGGGTTCTGGGCTCCCTCATCCTTTATGTGATCGCCGTTGCCCTCACACTCGGGATCGTCATCCCCACCTACCTGCACCCGGAACGGCGTGAACCGAAGCAGCGCTACATCCGCGCTGCGGCGAGCTCGGGCATCGCAACCATCAGCCTGGTCGCAATAGTCGTCCTCATGGTGTGGAAGCCGTAGCGCCGCATGGACATCGAATCACCGGTACGGATTACTCGTGCCGGCCCCTACCACAGGGCCGGTGGCCGGGCATGATGAACGGGTCAGTTCGAGCGCCGCGAGAGCACCCGTTATAGGGGCCGACACGGGCTGACTAGAACGGTCGATTGATCGAATTGCACCGTAGCGTCAGCGGGGTCTAGCGCCCCGGCCTCGCGCTCGTCGCATGTTCCGTGTAGGGTCGGCCAGCAGCGCCCTGTCTGGCTTGCGCCGGGTGGGTTTCTGCTGGCCGCCCTCCGAACCGGACGTGCCCATTCCTGAGCATCCGGCTCTCCATGCGATCACGCCGTGACGCTCGCCCAGGGGTTCGGGATGCGGGTTCCTCGGTAGCGGTAGCGGGTCACGGGGACCTGCCAGGCACGGAAGAACTCGATCCCCTCGGCGCGGATCTGCCACCGGGGCAGGTGCCGTCTGACGAGGGTGCGCATATTCAGCTTCGGGTGCCGCTTCTTCAGCCAGCCCACGATCCGCCAGAAGGCGAAGTGATCGATGACGGTGAAGACGCGTTTGACCACGCCGTGCTGGAAGTAGGCGCACCAGCCCCGCAGCGCCGGGTTGAGGCGGCGCAGCAGGTCGGCGAGCGTTCGATGGGATGCCCGGCGGGTCAGCGTCCGCACCTTGTCCCGGATGGAAGCCAGCGACTTCCGTGACGGGTAGGTGTAGATCGCGGTCTTCCCGCCATGACCTCTGATCCGGCGGCGCTGGATGCGCCACCCGAGGAAGTCGAACCCGGTGTCTATGTGCGTGACCGTCGTCTTCTCGACCGACAGGCGCAAACCCATCGGCGCGAGCACGGTGGCTGTTTCGTCCCAGAGCGCTTCGGCATCCTCGCGGGTGCCGCGGACGAGGACGACGAAGTCGTCCGCGTAGCGGACCAGCTTCATCGTCGCGCCCCCGGCGCGTTGATGCTTCGTGCGCGACCATTGCGGGCCGAGCATGTCCCACTTGCGTTGGAAGTGCTCGTCCACCACGGACAGGGCGATGTTCGCCAGCAGTGGCGACAAGATCCCGCCTTGCGGGGTGCCGGTGAACGTGTCCCTGTTCACGCCGTCCTCACTGAGGACGCCCGCTCTCAGGAACCCGCGGACCAGACGCAACACACGCTTGTCGACGACCCGCGCCCTGACGCGCTGCATGAGCGCGTCGTGGTCGATCTCGTCGAAACACGCGGTGATATCCGCTTCGAACACCTGCACGTAGCCACGTGAGGCGTAGTAGTGGATCTCCGCGATCGCGTCCTGCGCCCGCCTGCGCGGCCGGAACCCGTACGAGGACGGCTGGAAGTCGGCCTCGAAGATCGGTTCCAGCACCAGCTTCAAAGAGGCCTGAACGATCCGGTCCGTCATCGTCGGAATCCCGAGCTTGCGGACCTTGCCGTTCGCTTTCGGGATCGACTTCTGACGCACCCGCTCTGGGACGAACTCGCCGTGCTTCACGCTCTCGCGCAGCTCGGCGAGCATCCCGTGCACCTTCTCCGGCGGGACGGATCGCGGGGCGATTCCGTCGACTCCGGCGGTGCGGCCTCCCTTGTTGCCCGCCACCCGGCTCCACGCCGCAACGAGGAACCCGGGGTCATAGACCAGGTTGAACACATCATCGAAGCGACGACCGGGGTCGGTCGTCGCCCATTGGTGCAGTTTCGTCTGCATTCTCAGTACCCGCGCCCACGCCTCCTGAGTATCGGCTGGCCACGGAACATCCGCATTCACGGTTGTGTCTCCCTTACTGCTTGTCGATCCTGCGATCACACTGGACCCCTTCGCCATGCGGCCGGCTTTCCCGGCCTCGGACTACTACGGGCCCTCCGTCCCATCCCGGCCCGATCAGCAGGCCGTGCGCTCAGCCCTCGGTGTCGTCGCTGGCGGCGACGCACCTCCGGCGAGGCCGGGATAGTTCCCACGTTCACTCTCGAACCCTTCGACGGGATCGGCACCCAGTTATGCCCCAGCATCCTCGCCACGGCTACGCCGCAGGCTTTCACCGTGGCCTCCCGACCGGCGACATCACCCAGCCCAGGAGTTCCCCTCACCGCCGAAGCCGTGAAGGTGCGCGATGCAACCCGACCCGCATCCGCCAGGTTGGAGTCGGTGGTCTCGTATTGAGAGGCTTTCAGCCACTGGTTCCTATCCGTATGCCTCTCCGTCTCGCTAGCCGAGCCCGCACCATCTGGCAGTTCTGGCACGACTCGTCGTTGTCGAGGACTGCTCCACCCAACCCGCTCACGCCAACGGGCCAGATCGTCCTCCAGCTATCACACGCCTGCTGCGACAGGCGCCGAGCGGTGTCCTTTCACCACCGCAAGGTTCAAGAGCGCCTCGTGGCGCTCGATGTC
>NZ_DCBW01000015.1:0-6528 GCF_002313585.1 Microbacterium sp. UBA1097
ACCTCACGAGACACAACAGCTAGCGAACTCCGCAACGGTGCACGAGAAGCGGCCGCCTGTCGCGTGGCACCCGCACTGAAGCGACGCCGGTGCTGAGTTCGCCCCGCCCGCCGATCCCGGCGCCCCCGCTCCGGGGTCAGCGGATGCCGGCCCCGGAGCCACGGCGCACGCGCCCCACAGTGAACAGCACCACACCGACTGCGAGGACCAGCCCACCCCATCCGAGAACATCGAGCGGGAGCTCGCCGCCTGTGGCCGGTAGCCCACTCACGGTCAGCGGCGCCCAGCCCACCACGACGCCGGTGACCGGGTCGGTCACAACGAATCGATGGGTACCGGCTGGCAGAGAGCCCGGAATCCTCACGGATGCCGATCCCGACGCGTCGGCAGTGATCTTCCCCACCGACACCGGCGTCGAGAAGAACCAGCCGTCGTAGGATGCGCCCGGAGTGAGGCCCGACACGGTCAGTGTGCCACCGGGAGCGACGACGATCGCCCCGAGCGTCACCGAGCCGCGATTCTGTGCTGACAGGTCATCCTCGCTCGGGGGCTCCGGCGTGCCCGCGCCGCCCTCGGAGCCACTCTCGTCACCATCCGAGTCCGAACCGCCCTCATCGGTACCCGGGTCGGAGCCGTCTTCGGACTCGAGCGTCGAAATCGGGTCGGTCCAGACCGTGGCCGCCGACGCGCCCACGGCGTTGACCGCCTGCACGGTGAACGCGTACGGCGTTGCGGGGAGCAGATCGCCCACGGTGTAGCTGGTCGAGGAGACCGGGATCGGCCACCCGTCCAGCGTTCCCCCGGCGATCGTGAGGATGTAGCCGGTGATCGGGGAGCCGCCATCGGACTCAGGGGCAGTCCAACTCAGCGAAATCGAGGTCGGCGTCGAGCTCACGTGCGTCGGAACCCCGGGCACACCCGGGACCGAAAGCACCGGGAGGGCATCCGGCGTGGTGAACGCGGTCGCCGCCGAAGCAGCCCCCAGCCCCGCACTGTTGCGCGCGGCAACCGTGACGGTGTACTCGGTTTTGGGCAGCAGCCCGCTGATGAGTGCAGAGGTACCGGTTACCGTGACGGCTGCCGCCACCGGTTCTGCGCCTCGCCTCACGGTGAGCTCGTACCCGACGACTTCAGCGCCGCCATCGGTGGCGGGCGCCGTCCACGAGACGGATGCCGTGCTCTGGGAGGTCGCGGCAGCGCGGACATCGACGGGCGCTTCGGGCGCTGTGACCGGCGTCGGCGCCGTGCGCACCGCGAGCGGGCCGGATGCCGCACTCGGTCCCACCGCGTTGACAGCTACGACGGACACGGTGTAGTCGGTGTCGGCCGCGAGGCCCTCGATTGACGCCGCGGTGACCTGCGGATCGACCGTCAGAGGCTCCCCGACAGCGTCGCCGTCGGCCCAGGCTGTGAGAACGTACGCGGTGATCGGCGCGCCGCCGTCAGCGACGGGGGCGGTCCAGGCGACGGTCACACTGGTCGGCGTCGCCTCGACCAGCCGCAGCGCACTGGGCGCATCGGGCACCGTGGCCACGGGCGGAGGAGTGAGAGTCCTCACATCGACCACGGCGCCGAGGGTCTCGCCGATCTGGTTTCGCGATGCCACACCCACGGCGTAGGTGGTATCCGCGTCGAGTCCCTCGACCCGAATCGTCGTCGTTCCCACAGGCACATCCAGATCACGCACGGTTTCGCCGGCGGTGGCAACGGTCACCCGGTAGCCGGTCAGAGGAGCTGCGTCGGTCGCGGTCACGGGGCTCCAGGTCACGGAAATCGAGGTCGACGACTCGGCAGTCGCGACGATGTTGGTCGGCGCGTCGGGCCGCGTGAGCGCAGTGGTCGACAGCGCGGTGCGCGGCGACGGTTCGGCCGTTCCGATACTGTTGACCGCCGATACCGTGACTTCGTATCCCGTTCCGGGCTCCAGCCCTTCGATGGACGCCGTCTGCACCGCTCCGAGCGCGATCACGCGCGAGGGATCGAGGTCGCCGTCCTGGTACAGCGCCACCCGGTATCCGGTGATGGCGCGGCCACCGTCGTCGGCGGGCGGCGCCCAGCTCACCGTCGCGCTGGTCGTGGTGACGCTGTCGACGACGGGAGCTGCCACGGGGCCAGGAGCAGACAGCGCACGCGACACCGTCACGGAGGCGGCATCGGTCGGAAGGGATGCCTCCCCCTGACTGAAGACGGCGCGGAACTGCGCGCCGTCATCGGCGACGGCGGCCTCGAACGCGTACCGCGGCGCGGTTGCATCGGGGATGTCCACCCAGTCCCCGTCGACCAAGCGCTGCCACTGCACCGTGGGCAGCGGGCTTCCGGACGCGAGCGCGGCGAACTCGACCGTGGCGCCGTCCACCGCTGTCTGGTCGGTGGGTCCGGAGACGATCTCGAACACGTCGCTCAAGGACTGCTCCGGCGTTCGCGGGGTCTCCCCCTCCCCGAGCGGTGGCAGCACCACCTCGCCGCCGAGCGCCACGGTCTGACCTCCGGAGATGTGGATGACATCTGCTTCTGCACGCGTGGCCTTGTTGTCGTACCAGCGGGTGCCGAACTCGGCGGAGTACACGTAGAGGGTGTAGTCGCCCGGCTCGAGCGCGGGGAGGCGGAAATTGCCCTCGGCATCCGTCGTGGTCTCGATGTCGAGGATCGGACTGGTCGCAGCGGTCGCCGAGAAGAGTCGGGCGAACGCAGAGAACACGCTCGCGAGGCCCGTCTCGGGTGCGGTGGCGACACCGACGGTCGCGCCGACGATCGGGGTGCCGTTCTCGTCGACGATGCGGCCGGATACGGTCCCACCGAGGGTCATCCGAACGTCGAGGTCTTCGATGCCCGCGTCGATCAGGGACAGCACCTGCGCGGCGTCGAAGTCCTCGGCAGCGTCGAACCACTGTGTCACGTAGAGCCCGGTGTAGTTTCGGATCTCGAGCTTGTACTGTCCCGGCGGCAGAGCGTCTGTCTGGAACCGCCCTTCGCTGCTGGTCCAGACCGTGATGTTACCGACGTAGTCGTACTCATCGTCGGCGGCACGGATGCTGACATCGATGCCCGACAGGGGCGCACCGTTGTTGGCCGCCGTGACGGTTCCCGAAATCGTGTAGCCGCGTTGGAGCGCGATCGTGAGATCCGACACGCCTTCCGCGGTCAGGGTGAGCGGAGTGCGCGAGGCGATGTGGGTCTCGGTCCCGTCTGTCACGAGGTCGATGTCTCCCGGCCGGTCGGCATAGACCGTGAAGGCACCGGTGCTGTCGGTATACGTGCTCCAGTCGACCCAGACGCCCGAGAGGGGTTCGCCGGTCAGAGCGTCGATGACACGACCGGAGATGGGGATGCCGGGCGCGAGCGCGGCGTCGGCGACGACAGTCTCCGACCCCGACTCACCGACGACGATCGGAGTCGCCTCGGCTTCTGTGGTCACGTTCTGCCACCACTCCGAGGCAAGGCTCGATGAGGAGACCGGGTTGAACCGCAGGGTGTATTCGATTCCCGGGGTCAGGTTCACGAACTCGTACCTGCCGGTGTCGTAGTCGGTGTACACGGAGGTGGAGTTCTGCCAGCTTCCCCACTCGGAGGTCTCGGTCCACGTCGCGGTGACGTACGCGTACACGCCCGCACCGGTTGCCTCGGAGGTCACCGTTCCCGCGATCTGGGCGGGGGGCAAGGTGAGGTCGATCGTGTCGACTACCGTTCCCGCGACGACGGTGATCGGGTCCGGGTACGAGAAGTCGAGGCCAGAGCCGAGGTTTCCGCTGAGGGTGTATTCGCCGGCCGGGATTCCGCGCCACTGCCACTGTCCGCCGTCGAAGAGAGTCGATGCGGTTCCGGATCGCGAAAGGGACGGCCCCCCATCGGTCGGGTACAGGTACAGGTACGCGCGCTGCGACGACCCGGTCGCGCGGGGATCGTCGAACGAGCCGCCGATGCCACCGCCGAGGGTGAGCGCGAGGTCCGCGCCATCGAAGGCGACGCCGTCCTCGACGCTGACGGCTGTGGCGTCCTCGCGGTCGCCGGAGGACCCGAACCACCGCTCGACGTACAGCTGCTCCTCGCCGCCGGCCAGAATCGCGTAATTGTTGACCCCGAGGCGCTCGAAGGCGTAGGTGCCGTCCGGACCCGTGGTCGTCGTCGTCACCGGAGCAGAGTCCGACGAGGTCTGGTCGGCGCGGTACAGCTCGACCGCGATGCCCTCGAGCGGCATCCCGGTCTCGGCATCCGTGATCGCACCCGATATCGACCCGCTTCCCGCCGCGAGAAGAATCGGCACGGTCTCCCCCGGCAGGAGCGTGAGCACGGCCGCCGTGGCCAGGCTCGTTCCGCCGTAGTACACGGAGTTGGTCGCACCGAACCAGTTCGTGTAGCGAACGAGGTAGTCTCCGGCGATCGCGTGGAGCGTTGCAGTCGCCGTCGGCGCGTATTGCATGCCGACCTGCTCGTGCGTGACGGGATCGAGCAGGTAGACGTAGCCGCCCTGATCCGCTCCGGGAACGTCGATGGTGAGGACGAGCGTGGATGCAGCGATCGAGAGTTCGGAGAGATCCACCGTCGTCTCGGCACCCTCGACGACCGCGAAGGGGTCACCATACGTGGTCGAGGTGGCACCGATCGCATAGGTGATGCGGTAGGTCCCGGTGGGCACGCCGATGACGCGGAACGACCCGTCTGGGCGCACCGCAGCGGAGTAGAAGGACCCCTCCGCCGATTCAATGCCGAGGTAGTCGATCGCATCGGCGGCCGCCGGCGAAAGGGTGCCGGTGACGGTGCCGCCGATACGGATCCTCGCATCGATGCCGGTGAGCGCGGTCGGGGTTCCGACCGGGATCGTGAGCACTGTCGCGCTCTGGTAGTCCGGACCGCCGTAGTACGTCTGGATCCCACCACTCTCGTATCGGGGCCAGAAGCCGACGCGGTAGTTGCCGGGCTGGAGGTTCCCAAGGAAGTAGCGGCCGCCTGCGTCCGTCGTCCCCGACGACGAGCCGTCCGGTCCTTGGACGGAGACATCCACGTTCTCGAGGGGAGATCCGTCCGAGGCCAGGACGGTGCCCGAGATCGAGTTGCTCCCGAAGCTCAGTGCGCCGTCGATTCCGCCGCGGCGATCCCCCGCCGCAACGGTCACGGGGGTGGAGGACTCCTGGGACGCGGCGCCGTCCCACCACAGCTCCTCGAAGCCGGTGCGGCCGTTGCTCAACTGCACGACGTACGTACCGCCTGGGACCACGACGCTCCACGGCACAGCCGACCCCGGCGCCGCATCGTCGTACCAGCCTGCTACGTACTCGCCGGAGGGCGTGAAGATCGTCACGGAAGCGGAGAATCGACCGACCGGCGCCTCGGGAACGCTGAGCACTCCCGACAGCTCCGCGCCGGCGTCCAGACCGAGACGGCCGAGGTCATACGCGTTCCCGGCATCGACCCGCCCGTCGAACCACCCGTAGGCCGTGACGTAGAGCTCACCCTCGGGCGTCTCGAACGTGAGATGCACGTACTGGGTCCCCTCGAGCTGGGCAGAGAAGGCCCCGTCCGCATCGGTGAGGGCGACGGGTCCCTCGGCACCGGGCCCATCCCCGGCGTTGAGCCTGACGACGGCGCCCACCAGTGGGGTGTCGGTCGCGGCATCCGTCACGACACCGCTGATCGTGATCAGGCCTGCTTCGCCTTCGGAGACAACGGCAGAGCCCTCGCGCCCGTCGAACCAGAACGCCACCGAATCGGTGTCCACGGGACTTGCGTCCGACTCTTCGATCGACATCGCCCGCACGGCGGCGTCCGAATCGGCCGCACCGTCTGCGGGCGGGGTAGCCTCTTCTGCGCTCTCCGACTCTCCGTCGGTCGTGGTGTCGACCGTGTCGGCGGGACCCGAGCCGTCGTCGTTCGCGGACTCCGCAGGATCGGTCGATTCTGCAAGTTCGGGGGAATCGCCGAGCGAATCGTCCGGGGACGATGACTCGACCGCCTCCTGGTCTATCGTTTCCGGCTGATCTATCGCCTCCAGGCCGGCCTGATCCGTCTCCGAGACGACGGACTCGAGCGCGGCTTCCGTGTCCGGAGTGGCCGACGGGTCGTTCGCCCAGGCGAGGCCTGCTCCCGACACGACCAGACCGCACGCGATCGCGGCCGCGACAACAGAAGAGATCAGGCGCGATCGCGCGCTGCGGCGTGGAGCCATGAGCGTTCCCCCTCGAGGCGCTCCCCCTGGAACGCCGTACGAGGACTATACCGATCCGACGTATCCAGAAGTGTGTCCTTCCGCCCGATGATCTCTACGGCAGTTGACGAACAAGGTCGCCCATGGCCCGCTTTTCCGCGGGCGAGGAGCCCGAGCGCCGTTGATATCCGGACGATCCCGGACGTGCCCAGAGACGCAGTCCGACGCCGCTCGCGCCTGGCCTACACGGGCTGGGACTTCGCCTGAGCTCGAGGCGCGATCCAGCTCGCCGCCGCTACAGTTCGAGCACCAGGCGCTCCCCCTTGCAGCGCGACACGCAGATCATCATGACCTCGGACTCCTCGCGCTCTAGTTGTTCTATGCAGCGA
>NZ_DCBW01000060.1:0-96711 GCF_002313585.1 Microbacterium sp. UBA1097
CGGGGACCTCGACCCCTACCCGCCGAACCTCACCCGGCGAGCCTCACCCCCACCGAATGTCCGAAGAGCCGCAAATGCGGGCGATATGTGGGCGATCCGACGGAGGAGATTCTCAACATCGAATCTGTGGAGATCGGGGAGTCAACCGGGCCGCAAACGCCGCCGCGTGGCTGTTCCTCGCTCAGTCAAGGCTACGCCGCTCACGCTCGTGGATCCAGCAGGTCGCCGCGACGCAGAGGTCACATGCCCATCGAGGGGCCAGAGGAACGCGAGGGACTCGAGCCCGGCACGCGGTGGGGTCCCGTCATCCGTCGCTGCTCGTCCTGCTGCATGCGGTTGTAGGTCTCACGGGTGATCAGATCTGCAGCCAGCCCCTGCTGGCGCGCCCGAGCCATCATCCGGGTCGCAGTGCTGACGCTCACGTTGAGGTAGTCCGAGACGAACTTGAGCGGAGCGAGATTGATGGTGGATGCAATCCGGTAGAGGACGATCGCCTGGTCGCGAGCTTCGGTCGGCGTGCGATCGCTGTGTGCTCTCACGTCTGCGAGATAGGACGACAGCGGTTGGAACTCGCCGCCCTCTCGTGCGACCGTGACAATCCGGAACGCGGATGCCGCGACGAGCCACTGGACCCGCGCTTCGCGCAGCACCTGCGCCGTGACCTCATCGCCCTCGCCGACGCGGTCGACACGAACTGTCGCGGCTACCGCGCGACGCAGGGCGTCGTCATATTCGCCGTGGAGTCGGATGGCGCCAGGCACGCCGGGCTCACCCGTCACGATGACGTCCCAGGCAGTCGGGATGCTGATGCCATCGCCCACCTCGACTCTCTCGGGCGCGATCGACTCGACGACAAGTTCGGTCATGCGGCGAGTCTGCCATGCACAATTCTGGAGGGCAATGCGTGACGTGAAGAATTCATGTCGCGCATTGCTCAGTTTGGGTGTACGGTGTGCGCAAGTGCTGTCACACACTGCGCACAACCATGGGAGATGGAACGATGAACCAGACATCGACGTCGCTCGCGTTGACGATGAAGGCTGCTGCAGAACTCGTCGGCGTGGACTACCCCACGATCAAGCTCGGCATCGACAGCGGGACGATCCCGACTGTCCAGCTGGGTCCCCGACGGATGATCCCGAGAGCCGCGCTGCTGCGGATCTTCGGCGTCGAGCCCTGACTACTTGGGTCAGCCTTCGCCGGCGAGCATACTCACCAGAAGGGCGATCATCAGTTCCTTCTCTTTCGGGTCGCTCATCGCGACCATGAGCGTGATCGCTGCCAGCGCGTTGTTGGAGATCCGCGCCACGCCGCGCGCGTCGTCGAGCACCTGGTTGCGGGCAAGGAAGTGCACGAACAGCGCCGCCGCGCTGCGCTTGTTCCCGTCGGTGAGCGGGTGGTCCTTCACGACGAGGTAGAGCAGATTCGCCGCCTTCTCCTGCACCGTCGGGTATAGGTCCACTCCCCCGAATCCCTGATAGATCGTCGCCACCACACCGCGCAACGCGTCGCCCCGTTCGCCGCCGAACAGCGCGTCGGCCGGAAACTCCGCCCCGACTTCGTCGATCACCGCCCGCGCCTCGTCATAGGTCAGCGTCCAGGTCGGCACATCGCCGTCAACAACGGGTATCTCGCCCTCGTCGTAGTCGCGGAGCGCGCGCAGGCTCGGCAGGTAACGCGCGACGACTTCTGCGACGCCAGCAACAAGCTGGTCCGTCGAGCGTGACAGCACCTTCACAAGCGAGTCGAGCTCCAGGAGCCGGCGCTCGTTGGTCGCGATTCCCTTCAGCATGTACCGCTTGAGCACATCGGTCGACCAGCGACGAAACTCGACAGCTCGCGCCGAGTTCGCCCGGTACCCGACGGCCAGCACCACGTCGAGGCTGTACAGCGTCACGGGACGGTCGGAGGAAGCAATTTGCACTTTCTGCAAATTGCTTTCGGCATCGACCTCGGCATCGCGGATGATGTTGCTGATGTGACGTGAGACGCTCGATCGCGCGATCCCGAACAGCTGCTCGATATCGGCCTGCGAAGCCCACACGGTCTCGCCCTCCGTGCGCAGCTCGAGGGACACCACACCATCCGTGGACTCGAAGATCTCGATCGCCGACCTCATTCGCCTAGTTCACCACGAGCGGCCGACAACGCAGAACGATCGCACCGGGTCTGTCGCTCCGACATCTGACGCCCCGTGGTCGGCGTCAGCGCGACAATCAGGACCAGCACCGTCAGATCGACATCCCGCGCCCCGCGCTCGGCGCAACGTGAGGCCCGCGCGCGAAGGCATCGTGTCGATCTCGAACCTGCGCAGCCCGTTGCATCTCTGCCCGGGCTGCACGCACGGCATCCTGCATCGTCAACTCCGTGCTGCCGCGCAGCATGCAAGTCGCGACGTTCGCGCGCGCGGCGCGGCCGGTGTGTGCGACAGCGACCACCTCGTTGTGCTCGCGTCCACGGGTAAGGCCGACGTAGAGGCCGGCGGCGTCCACGTCAGGGCCGACGATCGAAGCATCCACCGTCTCGCCCTGTATGCCGTGCACGGTCGACGCGTACGCGAGTTGCACGTGCTCGAACGCGTAGTCGCGTGTGACCTTGCGCACATCCCCGCTGTCGTTGACGGATCGCAGCAGCAGCGAGTCTTCGGCGATCTTGCTGACGACCCAGGTGGCGCGATTCTCCACCCCCACACGACGATCGTTGCGGCGCGTCTGAACGGTGTCGCCGACGAGGATGCGCTGCTCCCCCATGCCCCACGCGAGAACGGTCGGGTCCAGTTCCCCGCGATCGACCCGCCGCTGCTGGATCTCGTCGTTGAGTGCGCCGGCGTCGCTATTGGCGCCGGTGACGAGCGCGACACGCTTGCCGCGCGCCTGCCATGCGAAGTAGGCGTCGATCATGTGCCGATGGGCATCCTCCGCATGGTCGACTCGTGTCAGGTGCCCGCGTTCGTCCAGTCGGCTCGCGATACGCGCCGCGTGCTCGGCATCGTCGGGATGCCGCAGCTCGAGCGTGAGGGCCGCGTACTCGGCATCCGCGAATCGGTGCACCGCGTCCAGCTCGACCGCGGCGCAAGCGTGCCGGACGGCGGCAGCCATGGCACCCACGTGTCCGACGGGGAGGGCTTGATAAGGGTCGCCGACCATGGCGACGCCGACACCGCGCTCGTGGGCGAGTTCTGCGAGCGCGTTCGCGACCTGCAGGTCGACCATGCCGGCCTCGTCGACGACAATGCGGTCCCGCGCGCGCAGGACGAAGCTCGTCGGGCCGTCGTAGATCGCTCCGGTAGCAGCATCCACGTCGCCGATCGACAGTCGATGCCAGGTCGTGGCACCCGCGGCATCCGTGCCCCACCGGAATCCGTGATCCGCGAGGAGCGCGTGGATGCTGGTTGCGGCCGCGCCGACCTCGCGCGCTGCAACCGAAGCCGCCTTGCGCGTGGGCGCGACGATGAGCATGCGTCGGCGTTGCGCGCTCAGCGCGCGAAAGACGACCCGCAGCATGGTCGTCTTGCCTGCACCGGCCGGCCCGGTGACGGCGACCAGGCCGTCGCTTCCGGCGATCGCGGCTGCGGCGACGAATTGCGCCGAGTCCAGTTGGCCGCACTCCCCACCGGCCTGCTTTCGCAGTTCGGTGGGGAGGAGGGAGCGTCCGGGCGTTGCGATTCGGTCGAGCCGGTGCGAGAGGAAGATCTTCGACCTCATCGTTTCGGTCGCCATGAAGACCTTGACGTGCGCGGGGGCGTCGGCCCCGCCTCCGAGGTCGACCGACTCGCGCAGCGCTCGTGCGGTGACGTCGTCGATCACCTGATCGAGGTCGGCACGCGCGGCGACGATTCCACTGCGTGAGAGCGCGCGGATGGCGCCGGCGCGCACGTCGAAAGCACTGAATCGCCCACTGGAGCCCACAGAGCGCCCGTCCGCGTCGACGATCGCCATCGCCGCGAGCAGGTCACGATCGAGCACCGCAGGATCGACGTGATCGAGTTCGACCGTGGCGCGCTCCTGGCGCAGGGTCTGATCGATCTCGGCGATCTCGTCGCGCACGACTGCTTCCCACGAGCCTTCATCGAGGCCCTGGGGCTTGTTCGGCCTCGACACCGCCCACGCGCGCCGATCGATCTGCGTCAGCGCGTCCATGCTGGGCGCGGACCCGCCGTGAGCAGACGTCCATTCAGCGATCAGGCGTGCACGGTTGGCTTCGATCTGCGCGGACCGACGAGACAGCGGGCGCACGGTAGCGGCCAGCTCAGCGATCTCGCCGTCGATCCCGATCGTGTAGCCGTGGCGGGCCAGCGCTGCGATCCACTCAGGATCGGTGCGCGCAGCAAGCTCACCTTCGGCATTCACAACGGTGTGCAGCTTCATCGCGACTCGGGAGTCGACGTTCGACCACCTGCCGTCGGCGCCGAGCACCTTCACGTTGAGCCACAGATGACGATGGATGTGCGGGTCAAGCGCGCGCGAACGGCGGTGCTGCAACTCGACAACCTCGAGCCGGGTGCTGTCTTCGCGGATGAGCCCGTTGTGTCCACGTCGGGCATTGAGTTGCCGCTGCCAGGTGAGGAGCACTTGGTCTCTCAGCCGGTCCTGCAGCGCTTCGAACTCTCGTGCGAGCCCAGGATGCAGAAGCGCGGCGATGCTGTAGGACTTCGGGTGATTGATCGTCCCGTCGAGCACCAAGTCAGCGTCGGGACTCAACCGCTGACGGCCTCGTTCCTCCCCCGTGATCGGATCGTGGCCGGTCAGCCATACGCGGAGTCCACCGGCGGTCAACTCGTCGCTCGAGATGGCACCGTTCTCCACGATGAATCTCGATACGGTCGCACCTGAGACATCGCTGTAGTTCTCGAGCGCTTCGACACCGTAAAGGTGCGGGAGGTGAGCATCGCAGGTGCCCTCCATCGCGTACGCGATCGCGTGGCGGACCCCGCGCGAATTAGCACCCCGTTTCCAACGCTCCAGGCCACCTCTCATGGCGCCAGGGTACGACCGGTTTTCTCGATTATCCAGGGATTTTTCCGAAGTGTAGCCAAGTGGCGGCGGATGCAGATTTGTGCATGCGGACCGGCCGCGGTCATCCCGTGATGCCTGCGTGCATCGTCATTCGCCAGGTGATCAGTTCGATGCTCGTCTTCGCCGTTCGGTCACCTCGTCGCGGCACTGCGTCGCGATGTGTCGGAGCCCCCTGTCTCGCAGCGGCGAGTCCGTTCGGAAGCCTAGAGCGATCATCTCGCGGTCGCGTTTCGGTAGCTCGGCAGCGGGGAGGCCCACTCATTGCTCCAGCGAGGTGCCCGCAGTCGCCCGGAGCAGGGCGGGCACTCCATCGGCCGGGCAATAGCAACGCGGCACTGGGACGACGCGGATTCGAACGGTGATTCGATGTCGCCGCGCCAGGCCTCGATTCCCTCGCGCATCGCGAGCGCAGCGATGATCAGTGCGGCGATCGAGTCGGCCCACGTCCAGCCGAAGAGCGAGTTCAGCAGCAGGCCGATCAGCACGGTGCCGGACAGGTAGATGCACAGCAGCAGTTGCTTGGCGTCTGCCTGGACGCTCTTGGACCCGAGTTCGCGGCCGGTCCGGAATTGGAACCACGCGAGTGCGGGCATGACGACAAGGCTCGCGACCGCGATACCGATGCCAAGCGGGCTGTGCTCAACCGGTTCGACGCCGGCGAGGGCGATGATCGCGTCGACGGTGACGTACACGGCAAGCGCGAAGAACGCGATGCCGATCGCCCGGACGGTCGGCTTCTCCCACCGTTCGGGATTCTTCCGGGTGAACTGCCATGCCACCGCCACGGCCGAGAGGACCTCGATGAATGAGTCCAGACCGAACCCGATCAGCGCAGCCGACGACGCGGCCGCACCCGCAGCGACCGCGATAATGCCCTCGAGGATGTTGTAGGTGATCGTGAACGCGACGATCAGTCGCACCCGCCGGTGCAGCGTCACGCGGCGATCAGCCGTGATCGCCGCGCTCATTGGACATCCTGCACACAGCAGCCAGGAACGGTACAGGCCGGGTCGATACACGGTGCGCTCTCGTCCACCGCGAGCGTCACTTCGAGCAACGAGGTCAGCGCGTGGGAAAGATGCGGATCGGCGATCTCGTACCGGGTCTGCCGGCCCTCAGGCTCGGCGACCACGATGCCACAGTCACGCAAACACGCCAGGTGGTTGGACACATTTGACCGGGTCAGCTCAAGCTCCCGCGCAAGCACAGCCGTGTAGCTTGGCCCATTCAGCAGAGTCATCAGGATCCGTGAACGCGTCGGGTCCGCCATGGCCCTGCCGAGCCGGTTCATCACATCCACTCGCGTGGCAATAGTCAGCACGCGATGACTATACAGTTTGTGCTGACCTATCACGTAGTCGCACTTCAGCCGGCTGGCAGAGTGAATCGGCTGCACTTTCGTTCCGTTCTTCAAGCAAGGATGGAACTCGATGAACAGGAAGTACTCGCCGGAGATGCGTGAGCGTGCGTTGCGGGTGTTCGCCGAGGCGCGGCCGGAGCACCCGAACATGATGAGCGCGGTCCGTCATGTCGCCGGTCTGCTCGGGATGAGCCCGGAGACGCTGCGCCTCTGGCGGCGCCGCTACGAGGTCGACGCCTGCACCAAGCCAGGCGTCTCGACCGACGCCGCTCAACGGATCAAGCAGCTGGAGAAGGAAGTCTCGGAGTTGCGGAAGGCGAACGAGATCCTCAAGGCTGCGAGCGTGTTTTTCGCGAAGGAGCTCGACCGCCCCTGACCGAGATGATCCGGTTCATCGACGAGTACCGGGATCGCTTCGGGTCGAGCTCATCTGCCGTGTCCTGCGACCGGCAGTGCAGGGCTTCCTCACCTCCCGCGGCTACCGCGCGGCGCGAAAGACCGCGCCCCGTCGGCCCGACAGCTGAAGGACGAACTGCTGGTGCCGGAGGTCGCGAGGCTGCATGCGGAGAACTACGGCGTCTATGGGCGCCGTTCACCACGCGGTCCGACAAGACGACGCCGCTGCCGAGTGATCTCGTGAACCGAGGGTCCAGACACCTCCGTCTCCAGCTCTTCCCAAACTCTTCCCAAGCGGCCGCTGGAACAGCAAGAACTGCGGAATCTCGCGGGAGAGCTCCCGATTGAGAAGCGCGATCCCTTCGTCTTTGAAATCTCAAACGGCCAGATTAGCGCTAGTTTCCGTCGTCGAGCGTGACCGAGCAATGCTCTGAAATGTCGGAAAGGGCTTTCATGGCGGAGACGGAGGGATTTGAACTCTGAAGGTTCGACATTTCCAACATTTCGACGGCCACAGTCCCGCATGATTCCGCGGAATCACTGCATTCCACGCTGTGCTCAGTGACGGTCGTTTGCGGTCGATTCTTCCCAAACGTTTCCCACGTGCCGGAGCCGTTCGGGCGAGCGATCCCGGGGATGTGCGGCCAGGCTACCACCCGCGTCGATCACGTCTCCGGCCACTCAGTGTTAGCCCGTGCGCGGCCGCAGGTCGGGACGTTCGTCCCGACCTGCGCCGTCCGTATCGGACGTAGGGTGGACGTGTCCTCGATACCCACACAGGGTATGCGCGAGGTCATCGCAGGTCTTGGTGACCTGTCCAGAAGGAGTGGTGTTCTGATGATGTGGGATGACGGCGACGGCGGCTACGACATGGGCTTCGGGATGGGCATGGGCTGGGGCTGGGGTTGGCTGTGGGGCATCCTCATCCTGATCGGGATCGGGCTGCTGGTGTTCGTGGCGATCCGGCTGAGCACGCGCACGAACGCGGCCCCGCCCGCCGCCGCACCTCCCGCGGTCGGCACGCCGGCCCCAGGGGCTGAGGTGTCGTCGGCGCGGCGGATCCTCGAGGAGCGGTACGCGCGCGGTGAGATCGACACGGATGAGTTCAACGAACGTATGCGTACTCTCAACGGCGCATGAGCGGGGGGATCACACGCCGGCAGGCTCTGACGATCGGCGCTCTCGGTGTGGGCGCGCTCGGCATCGGCGCGACCGGGTTGGTGTGGACGACGGTCGGATCGCAGACCTCCGGGAGCGGAACGGCGACCGCGACGTCGGGGGCGGCCGGGTGGGTCGAGCCGTCGGTGCTGGAGTCGGTCGACGGTGTGCTCGATGTCACGTTGCAGGCGGCCGAGCGGGAGGTGGAGGTCGGTGGCGCGTCGGTGCGGATGCTGACCTACAACGGCACCGTTCCCGGACCCACGCTTCACCTCCGTCCCGGTGATCTCCTGCGGGTGCGGCTGCAGAACGACCTCACCGACCCGACGAATCTGCACACGCACGGTCTGCTGGTGTCGGCATCCGACAACAGCGACAACCCGTTCCTGCGCATCGGTGCCGGGGAGAGCTTCGACTACGAGATCCAGCTCCCGGACGATCACCCGGCCGGAGTGTTCTGGTACCACCCGCATCATCACGAGCTGGTCGCCGATCAGGTGTTCGCCGGCCTGTACGGTGCGATCATCGTGGACGAGGAGGACTGGTCCCAGGCGCCGCCGCGGGTCGTGGTCGTCTCGGACGTGACGATCACAGATGGTGCGGTCGCGTCGGTGTCGGGAGTCGAGCGGATGCTGGGACGCACCGGCGAGGTGCTGCTGGTCAACGGCCAGCCCTCCCCGACGCTTCCCGCGCCCGCGGAATCGGAGCAGCGACTCCTGATCGTCAACGCGTGCACGAGCCGCTACCTCGACCTGCGACTGGGCGACCTGGACGCCCGGGTGCGCGGGATCGACTCACACCGCCGCACCCCACAGTCCGCGGATCGGCTGGTCCTCGCCCCGGGGAACCGCGCCGATGTCGTGATCACCACTCCCACAGCGGCGACGGACCTGGTGGCTGCCGCCTACGACCGAGGACAGGCGGGGATGGGGATGATGGGCGGCGGTTCCACGACGTCGCCCGAGGCTGTCGTGCTCACCGTGGTCCCGGATGCCGGAGCGACGCCCCCCGTGGTCGCCGACCCGGTCGTGAGTACCCGCCGCGACCTTCGCGAGACTGCGGTCGACGGCACGCGGACGCTCACGATGAGCATGGGCATGGGCGGCGGCGCGGGCATGCGGTTCCTGATCGACGGGCGCGCGTTCGATGCGGGCCGGACCGATCAGAGTGTGACGATCGGGACCGTCGAGGACTGGACGATCGTGAACGTGTCGCCGATGGACCACCCGTTCCACCTGCACGTCTGGCCGATGCAGGTCCTCCGCGCGGGAAGCGCCGACGTTACCGGTGTGGACGTCCGAGACGTCGTCGACGTGCCCGCGGGGACGTCGGTCACGGTGCGGATCGCGTTCGACCGGTTCCCCGGCCAGACCGTCTACCACTGCCACATCCTCGACCACGAAGACCTCGGCATGATGGGTGTCGTCGACGCCGCGTAACCCCGCGCTCGCCCCGCGGGCTCGCCCGCCGGGCGAGCCCGGCTACGATGGCTGGGTGCCGAAGGGGCAGCGGATGAACGAGTGGTCGAACGCAGCGGGTGGCGGCAGCGCCTCCCGCCGGTGGTTCGCCGTGATCGTGGTGTCGCTGCTGATGGCCGGGCTGGTCGGCATGCACGCATTGTGGACCGGGTCCTCGACAGCACACACCGAAACGACGTCGACGCTGATCGCGGCCGACTCGACAGGGGGAGGCCATGACGCCGCTGCCGTGTCGGCATCCGTGGCCGCGTCGGCACCGTTGTCGGCGCCGGCCGATCTCAGCGCCGACTGCGCGGGGTGTGCGACGGTCGGCAGCCATGATGTCGCGGCGATGTGCGTGACCGCGCTGATCCTCATCGTTCTGCTCGCCGTTCGAGCTCTGCCCAGAGAGGTGCGCATCGGCGTCGCTGCGATGGCCCTCAGCCGACTTGTGGGCGCGATGCGCGCGAGTGCGCGCCCCTCCTCGCCGGATCTGACGGCGCTTTCGATCAGTCGCACGTGAGGGGTGCGCCCGACTTGTCGGGCTCGCCTGGTCTTCGCCGTTTCGGCGCCACCCCTTCACCTTGATCGAGAGAACCCTCATGCACTTCCGCGTTCGCGCGGCGGTGGCCATTGCCGCTGTCGCCACCCTCAGCCTCACCGCCTGCACCGCACAGACCACCACCGCGGGCGACGACCACTCGTCCGCCCTGTCCACCCACGTCCACGCGATCATCACCGACCCGGCAACCGGCACCACGATCCTCGGCACCCACGACGGTCTCCTCCCGGTCGATGCCGACGGCGGCATCGGGGACCCGATCGGCGGGTACGAATTCGACGCGATGGGGCTCGCCGTCACCGGCGACGCCTTCGTCGCGTCCGGCCACCCCGGCGCGAACACCCCCGCAGAGTGGGGATCCCCGCACCTCGGCATCATCCGCAGCGACGACGCCGGCCAGACCTGGTCCCCCATCGCGTACACGAGCGAGAAGGACTTCCACGCCCTGACCGCCGGACCCGACGGCACCCTGTACGGGCTCTCGACCGACGAGCCGGCCGTTCTGACCAGCACAGACGGCGGTTCGACCTGGACAGCAGCGGGCGCGAACATTTCCGCGTACGCGCTCACCGTCGACGACACCGGCACCGTCTACGCCACCACCCCCGGCGGGGTTCTGTTCAGCGTGGACGGCGCAGTCACCTTCGCGCCCGTCCCGGATGCGCCGACACTTTATCTACTGTCGGCATCCCCCGACCACTCGACGCTGGTCGGAGTCGACGTCGAAGGCACGATCTGGACGAGCGCGGACGCCGCCGTATCGTGGGTCGAAGCGGGCAGCGCGGACGGCCAGGCGCAGGCGATCGCTCTCACCTCGTCGGGAGAGATCGCCGTGGCCGACGACAGCGGGCTCCGGCTCCTCGGCGGCGACCAGTGATCCGGGGCCTGCGATTCGGGAGGCGCACGTGAGCGAGCAGGACACGAAGATCAGTCTCGTCGGCTCGGTGGCGCTGGGCACCGGGGTGATGATCGGCGCGGGCATCTTCGCGCTGGTCGGGCAGGTCGCCGGACTCGCCGGCGACTGGTTCCCGGTGGCGTTCATCGCCGGCGCCGCCGTAGCCGGTGTCAGCTCGTACGCCTACGCGCGGTACTCGAGCGTGAACCCGTCGGCGGGCGGCATCGCCATGCTGCTGAAAGACGCCTACGGCCCGGGCGTGGTCGCGGGGTCGTTCTCGCTGTTCATGTACGTGTCGATGGTGGTCGCCGAGAGCCTCCTCGCCCGCACCTTCGGCACCTACCTGCTGCGACCCTTCGGGCTCCAGGACTCCGTCGTGCTGGTGCCGCTGCTGGGGGTCATCGCGATCGCGGCCGCGGCGGTGGTCAACCTCGTCAGCAACCAGCTCGTCGAACGCTCCGCGCTGGTCACCGCTGTCCTGAAGATCGTCGGGATCGCAGTACTCGCGGCGGCCGGGCTCATCGGCGCAGCCGCCACCGGCGCGGGGTTCTTCTCGGACGGCTCGGACAGCGGAGACGGCTTGCTCGGGGTGGTGGCTGCCGTCGCGCTGTGTGTCCTCGCATACAAGGGCTTCACGACGATCACCAATCAGGGCGATGACCTGAAGGACGCCAAACGGAACATCGCCCGGTCCATCATGATCTCGATCGCGATCTGCGCGGTGCTGTACCTGCTGATCACCCTGTCGGTCGGGGCAAGCATCGGAGCATCCGGCGCGATCGATGCCCGCGACTACGCCCTCGCCGAAGCAGCCCACCCGCTGTTCGGCGCGTGGGGCGTCGGCATCACCGTGGCCGTCGCGGTGATCGCGACCCTCTCCGGACTGCTCGCCAGCCTGTTCTCCGTGTCGCGCCTGTACGGGATGCTGCAGGACATGAAGCAGGCACCCGCGCTTCCCGCGCGGGTGCCCCACCAGCCCCTGCTGATCACTGCCGGGGCCGCGATCGTCCTCACCGCGGTGTTCGACCTAGGCCGTATCGCAGCGCTGGGCGTGTTCCTCTACCTCACGATGGACATCGCCGTGCAATGGGGAGTGCTCCGTCGCCTGCGCGACAAGATCATTGCGCACCGCTGGCTGCCCATCGCCACCATCGTGCTGGACGTCGCGATCCTCGCCGCGTTCACGATCAGCAAGGTGCAGTCCGACCTGCTCACCGTCGGCGTCGCGGCGGGCCTCGCCGCGGTGATCTTCGCCGCACAGGCATGGGTCGTCACCCGTCGGCACCGAACCGAGACGAGCGGCCGATGACCCGACGCACAACGACGACACTGCGGCGCCTCACCGCGGCCGGCGCGGCGCTCGCCCTCACAGCTTCGTTGGCATCCTGCTCCGACAACCCCCTCTCCGACCAGTACCGGGCGGGCGACAACAAGGGGTTCATCGCCGCCGACGGCTTCCGGGTCGTCGAGATCCCCACAGCAGACCGCGGTCAACCCGTCACGTTCCAGGGAGTGCTCGACACCGGCGACGCCGTCACCAGCGACGAGTACGCCGGCGATGTCCTCGTCGTGAACTTCTGGTACGCCGCATGCGCGCCGTGCCGTGTCGAGGCGCCGGAGCTCGAAGCCGCGCACGAGGCGTTCGCAGACGAAGACGTGTCCTTCCTCGGCGTGAACATCTACGACGGCGCTGCCGCCGCGACCGCGTTCGCGGACACCTACGGAGTCACCTACCCCAGTGCCCTGGCGACCGTCGACGCGTCCGTGAAACTCGCGTTCGCGGAGAGGACTCCGTTGAACGCCGTGCCGACAACGATTGTGCTGGACCGGCAGGGCAGGGTCGCCGCCCGAGTCATCGGCCAGCTCAGCAGCGCCTCGGTCCTCAAGACGATCATCTCCGAGACTCTGGACGAATCGTGAGCCTCGTCGACGCCGTCGCCGGCGGGTCCCTGCTCGTCGCCATCCCGATCGCCGTGCTCGCCGGGCTGGTATCGTTCCTCTCCCCCTGCGTCCTTCCCCTGGTGCCCGGCTACCTCGGCTACATCGGCGCCGCCGCAGCACCCCGCACGACACACACACCCGCGCCTCGAGCACACCTCGACGAGCCGGACAGCACCAGCGACGCGGAGTGCCACGGCCCGACCGCGGCCGCCCCGGTATCCGCCGCTCCGACTCCGACCGCGGCTCTCACGACCGGTCGGCACCGTGTCGTGATCGGCGTGGTGCTGTTCATCGCCGGATTCACCGTCGTGTTCATCAGCGTGGCTATGCTCGGCGGCACCGCCGGAAGGCTCCTCCTGGAATACGCCGACCCGATCACCCGCGTCCTCGGCGCGTTCATCATCATCATGGGCGTGGTCTTCATCGGCGGCCTCCGGTTCGCGCAACGCACCATGCGGCCACGCGTGCGCGGAAGGATCGGATTGGCGGGAGCCCCCCTGCTGGGCATCGCTCTCGGCATAGGTTGGACACCCTGCATCGGCCCCACCCTCGCCGTCATCCTCGGGATGTCCTTCGATCAGGCATCCGCTGCACGCGGCGCGCTCCTCGGCCTCGCATACTCGCTCGGTCTCGGCATCCCGTTCATCCTCCTCACCTTCGGATTCGGCTGGGCGACCCGATCCGTCGGAGTGATGCGCCGCCACATCCGCCTGATCAACATCATCGGCGGAACACTCCTCATCGCGCTCGGCACGCTCATGGTCACGGGCCTGTGGACCGCGCTGATGTCGAACCTGCAAGGCGTGTTCTTGAGCGTCCCCCTCCCCATCTGACGACACAGCAGTCCCCGCACCCGACGTGGATCCCCTCCCGAGGGAATACCCCTAGGGGGTATCGTGGTTGGGGTGAGCAAGTCTTGTGAGGGACGAGTGGGCATCACCCATCCCACTCCACAGCGAGGGAGCACACCATGATCGACCCACACGCGCACCACCACCACGCGCGCACCACCACCGACCACCCAGACCCGGCGGCCAAGCCGACCGACGCGGCCGTCCACGACGAGCACGCCCGACACGGCGGCCATGAGGCGCACGCCGACCACGGTGCGCACGCCGACCACGACGCGCACGCCGACCACGGTGCACATGACAGCCACGGGGAGCATGCCGGTCATGACAGCCACGCCGACCACGGGGAGCATGCGGGCCATGGCGGGCACGCCGGACATGGCGCACATCATGTCGCCCAGTTCCGGCGGCTGTTCTGGATCAACCTGATCCTCGCCGTCCCGGTCGTGGCGTTCTCCGGCATGTTCGGGATGGTCCTGGGCTACTCGGTTCCCTCGTTCCCCGGAGCACAGCTGATCTCTCCCGTGCTGGGCACCGTGATGTACTTCTGGGGCGGCTGGCCGTTCCTCAGCGGCGCGGTCAGCGAACTCCGAGCCCGCAAACCCGCGATGATGCTCCTCATCGGTCTCGCGATCACCGTCGCATTCTTCGCATCCTGGGGCGCCACCCTCGGACTCCTCCACCGTGAGCTCGAGTTCTGGTGGGAGCTCGCGCTGCTGATCGTGATCATGCTGCTCGGCCACTGGATCGAGATGCGGTCCCTCGCGCAGACCACCTCCGCACTGGACTCCCTCGCCGCGCTCCTGCCCGACGAAGCGGAACGCGTCGAAGGCGACCAGGTCGTCACCGTCTCCCCCGCCGACCTCCGACTCGGCGATGTGGTCGTCGTCCGCCCCGGCGGCAGCGTCCCCGCGGACGGCAGGGTCGTGGAGGGCCGCGCCGACATGGACGAATCCATTGGTCACCGGCGAATCCCGCCCCGTCAGCCGGACCGCGGGCGACACGGTGACCGCCGGAACCGTCGCAACAGATTCAGGCTTGCGGGTCGAGGTCACCGCTACGGGCGATGACACCACCCTCGCCGGCATCCAGCGGTTGGTCGCCGACGCGCAGAACTCGACCTCGAGGGCGCAGCGGATCGCCGACCGCGCCGCCGGCTGGCTGTTCTGGTTCGCGCTGGGTGCCGCCGCACTCACCGCGCTCGTCTGGACGCTCGTCGGAGACCCGGACACCGCGGTGATCCGGACGATCACCGTGCTGGTGATCGCGTGCCCCCACGCGCGGGGTCTGGCCATCCCCCTGGTCGTGTCGATCGCCACCGAGCGCGCGGCCCGCGGCGGTGTTCTCGTCAAGGACCGCCTCGCCCTGGAGAGCATGCGGACCATCGACGCGGTCCTGTTCGACAAGACCGGCACCCTCACCAAGGGCGAGCCGACCGTCACCGGCATCTCCACCGCCGATTCCGACTCCGCCGAGACCGTTCTGGCACTCGCGGCCGCCACCGAAGCCGACAGCGAACACCCCCTCGCCAAGGCCATCGTGCGAGCTGCCCGCGAGAAGGATCTGACCATCCCGTCCGCTGCCGGCTTCACCTCGTCCCCCGCGGTCGGGGTGACCGCGACCGTCGAGAACCATGAAGTCCGCGTCGGCGGCCCCGCTCTCCTCGAAGAGCTCGGCCTCAACGAGATCGAGGATGCCGACGCGTGGCGAGCGGAAGGCGCGATCATCCTCCACGTCGTCCGAGACGGTCGGGCCATCGGCGGCCTCAAGCTCGCCGACGAGGTCCGTCCCGAGTCGCGCGATGCCGTCGACGCGCTCCATGCCCTCGGCATCGAGGTCGTGATGATCACCGGCGACGCCGAAGCCGTCGCCCACGCGGTCGGCGAGGACCTCTGCATCGACCGGGTGTTCGCGCGCGTGCGCCCCGAGGACAAGTCCGCCAAGATCGCCGAGCTGCAGGCCGAAGGCAAGCGCGTCGCGATGGTCGGAGACGGCGTCAACGACGCGCCCGCCCTCGCCCGAGCGGACGTCGGCATCGCGATCGGCGCCGGCACCGACGTCGCCATCGCCTCCGCGGGCGTGATCCTCGCCAGCGACGATCCCCGGTCCGTGCTGTCGGTGATCGAGCTGTCCCGAGCGAGCTACCGGAAGATGAAGCAGAACCTGTGGTGGGCGGCCGGCTACAACCTCATCTCCGTGCCCCTCGCCGCCGGCGTCCTCGCTCCCATCGGATTCGTCCTCCCCGTGTCCGTCGGGGCGATCCTGATGTCGCTGTCCACGGTGGTGGTCGCCCTCAACGCGCAGCTGCTGCGGAGCCTCGACCTCACCCCGGCGAACAGCGCCCGCACGATCCTCGGCCGCTGACGCCACCCGGCGAATCACCACGCAGACGGCAACGGCGCTCCCCTCAGGCAAAGATCCCGGGGGGAGCGCCGTTCGTCGAGTCAGCCCGTGGTCGCCATCACTGAACAGCCCGCGGAGTCACCCCGTTGCTGTGGAGACCGCATCACCGACCCGTGCTCATGACGTGGACGCAAGGCTGTACCCGGCCTCCTCGACCGCATGCCGCACCTGCACCGCATCCACCGGCGCCGTGCTGGTCACGGTCACCGTCGATACGCCGCCCGCCTTCAGATCGACGTCGACACCGGAGACACCATCGATCGCGGACACCTCCTCGGTGACGCTGCGCACGCAGTGCGAGCAGGTCATGCCCTCGACCAGGAACTGAGCCGACACCTCGTCGCCCTCGATCGGCTCCGCAACGAGGGCGGCCGCGTCCTTGGTCGCAGTGCTGTGGGAGGTGGGGCTGCAGCACGCGCAGCCGCCACCGTTGGTCGACCGCAGTCCGAGGTCCCGCAATCCCTGTCCGGCCATGATGTGCTCCCTTCGCGAGCGTTGAGTGAATGTGAAATGCGCGCTTCTATGAGCGCACCAGGCGCGCGATGGCCGCGTTCGCCTCACGCAGCTTCTCCTGCGCGACCGGCCCGCCTTCGCCGACGGCTTCCGCGACGCAATGTCCGAGGTGGTCTTCCAGCAGAGTCAGCGCAACCGACTCCAACGCCTTCGTGACCGCGGAGACCTGGGTGAGGACGTCGATACAGTAGGCCTCCTCGTCGACCATTCGCGCGATCCCGCGCACCTGGCCCTCGGCCCGACGCAACCTCATCAGCAGCGCCTGCTTGTCGCCCGAATATCCGTGTGCCATCCCGCACCTCCGTCGCACCATCCAATATACCCGCTAGGGGTATGGGGTATAAAGAGGCGCGACTGGGCGGATCCGAGTCAGTGCCTGTTGTCGACGGAAACAGCCATTGCCGCATCCCACCCACGATGTGGGTATATCTAGATAGGTAGATATACATATGCCCTTGAGGAGCACACTGTGACGATGAAGACGACGCCCGTTCGCGGGAACGAGCCGATGGCGGCGGGCCAGGCGTCCGCCCTGGCCGAGTTCCTGCGCACCCTGGGCGACGCGACCCGGTTGCGGATCCTGACCGCCTTGGACGGCGTGTGCGTGCCGGTCACCGCGATCGTCGAGGCCACCGGGGAACGCCAGCCGACCGTGTCTCACCACCTGCGCATCCTGCGCGACCGCGGTCTCGTGGTCGGGGAGCGGCGCGGCGGCTACGTCTACTACTGCCTCGCGACCGAGGGCATCCGCGACGCTCTTGACGTCCTCCAAGGTCTGGCCGGCGGCGAGCCAGCCGAGTGATCTCGATCTCCCCCACCGCCGACCCCGAACACCAGCCGAAAGGGAACCATCCGATGACCGCCCAGATCTCGCCGACTGCTCTCACCGTCGACGGAGGCGTCGACCTGCTCCTCCCCCGTGAGACACCGCTGGAGGTACTGGACGCGTTCGTGGCCTCGTGCAACGTCGGCGCGTGCGGGTGCGGCGACACCTTCGTCTCGCGCATCACCAATGTGGAACTGCACGACGAACCCGGACGCCGCAGGGTTCGGATCAGCGGCGACATCACCCCCGACGAGGTCCTCAGCGAGCTTGCCACCACCTCGCTGTCGCAACAGTCCTGACGACCCGACTGCGACTCGAGACCACCCCTCAGAAGCAACCCACGAGGCCCCCCTTGTTCGACTACGCCCAGCCTCCCCGCACAACAGGCGCCTCCCCCGCCGCATCCCGCTCCGCAGCTGACTGCTCGCCCATCATGGCGGACTCCGCGCGCCGAGCACCCAGCGGGAAGCCCGCGGGCAGACGAGTGCCGCGACGAATCGCATGACCGCCGCTACGCCGCCGCCGCGCCTCGGATTGCGGGAGAACGCTCCGCAGTTCGCGCTGCTCGTCGCCGTGAACGCACTCGTCGGGGGCATGGTCGGTCAAGAGCAGACCGTCCTGCCGTTGCTCGCGCGCGACGTGTTCGGGATCACCGGATACACCATGGTGCTCAGCTACGTCGCCGTGTTCGGAGTCACCAAGGCGATCTCGAACTGGTTCGCCGGCACCCTCTCGGACAGATTCGGACGCAAACCGGTGCTCCTGGCCGGGTGGCTCGTCGCAGTGCCCGTCCCGCTGATGCTGATCTGGGCACCCGACTGGGGATGGGTCGTCGCCGCGAACGCGCTCCTCGGGGTGAGCCAGGGCCTGACCTGGTCCACGCGACCGTGGTCATGAAGATCGACCTCGTCGGCCCCCGCCAGCGCGGTCTCGCGATGGGACTGAACGAAGCCGCCGGCTACGGCGCCGTCGCCGTCTCATCCCTCCTGGCCGGGTACCTCGCCACCGAATACGGGCTGCGCCCCGCACCGTTCCTGCTCGGCATCGCCTACACCGCCCTCGCGCTCATCATCACCGGCATCTTCGTACGGGAAACCCACGGACACGCCCACGCCGAGGCCGCACAACTCACACCCGCCACCACCCGGCCCAGCCAGGACGCCGGCCTGACGCACCGGCGGACCTGGTTCCTCGCGAGCATCGGCGAACCCGCGCTCGCCTCGGCCAGCCTCGCCGGGCTCGTGAACAACCTGAACTTCGGCCCCTCATGGGGACTGTTCCCCCTGCTGTTCGCCACCCGCGACCTCCCCACCGCGCAGATCGCGATCCTGTTCGCGCTGTACCCGGGCGTGTGGGGCATCGGGCAGCTGTTCACCGGAGCCCTGTCGGACCGCATCGGCCGCAAGCACCTCGTCACCGGCGGCATGGCCCTCCAGGCCATCGCCCTGGTCATCATCGGCGCCGGCAGCAGCCTCACCGTCTGGGCGACCGGGACGATCCTTCTCGGCCTGGGCACCGCGATGTCTACCCCACCCTCCTCGCCGTCGTCGGAGACGTCGCCCACCCCACCTGGCGTGCACGTGCCGTCGGGGTCTACCGCGTCTGGCGGGACCTCGGCTACGCCGTCGGCGCAATCATCGGCGGAATCGTCGCCGACCTCCTCGGCCTGCAGGCCGCGCTGTGGGTCGCCGCAGCGATCTCCGCGGTCGTCGCCGCGATCGTCGCCGGGAGGATGTACGAGACTCTCTCCACACAACACCGCAACGGAGCATCGGCCACCTGAGCCCTCTGCGGTGCTCCCAACGCGCCCTCTCCGACGCCGATCCGAGCGCGCACGACGGAGCCTCAATCGTGCACCATCCTGGCCGTACCCCACCCACCTCTTCCGGGCACTACCCGAGGTCACCGGTCGCCCATCATGCAAATACCGACAGTTGTCCGCAAGACACGCTGGTGCAGCTCGAGCGCACCCGCCAGCGTCCGCGGTCGGCGCTACCCTGACCCCGAGGTCACCCATGGGAAGCATCACGGCGTACGAGATCGCGGCGGGCAAGCGCTACCGCGTGCGCTGGCGCGATGACCAGCAGAAGCAGGTCGAGAAGAAGGGCTTCCGCACCAAGAAGGACGCCGAGCTCTACCTCGCGCACACCGAGGTCTCGCGCTCGAACGGCTCCTATACCGACCCCGGTGAGGCGCGTATCACTGTCGGAGCGCTGGGCGTCGAGTGGCTGCGCAACAAGAAGCACGCACTCAAGGCTTCCTCGTTCAGCTCCTTGAACACGTCGTGGCGGGTGTATGTCCTCCCCCGCTGGGGCGACGTTCGGATCGGAGACATTCGCGCGTCGCACGTGGAGCAATGGATCCGAGAGCTGTCGGAGGGCACCGCGACGACGACGCGGACGAAGAGCGCGAAGGCCGGCGCAAGCCCCCGGTCTGCAAGCGTCGTCTATCGCGCGCTCGGCGTGCTCGCCGGCATCCTTGACACAGCTGTGCGCGACGGACGCATCCCTCGAAACGTCGCTCGCGGCGCTCAGAATCTGCCCCCGAAACAGTCCCAGAAGCCGCGTCGCTACCTGACCCACAGCGAGGTCGTTCGCCTCGCCGAGGCGACCAACAACGACACGCATAGGACGCTGATCCTTCTGCTCTCGTACTGCGGCCTCCGGTGGAGCGAAGCGATCGGCATGCACGTGAGCGACATCATCTTCCCGAGACACCGAATTCAGGTGCAGCGAGCGGCGGTCGAGGTCGAAGGCAAGATCGTGCTCGGCACACCGAAGAACTGGGAGCGCCGGCTGGTGCCATTCCCGGCCTTCCTGGAAGAGCCGCTGGAGCAGCTGTGTCGCGGCAAGCGCGCCGACGATCTGGTCTTCACCGATCTGCAGGGCAAGCATCTGCGCCGCGCGAAGACGCAGCACGGCGTGAACTCGTGGTTCACCACGGCGCTCGACCTCGCCGACATCGAGCGGCTGACTCCGCACGACCTGCGTCACACCGCCGCGAGCCTCGCGATCTCGTCGGGTGCGAACGTCAAGGCCGTGCAGCGGATGCTGGGACACAAGTCGGCGGCGATGACGCTCGACACCTACGCCGACCTCTTCGACGACGACCTCGCCGACGTGGCCGAACGGATGAATCAGGGTGGGCTCAACGCGAACGTCGCGCGGCTCTGGGAGACCTGACGGGGCGTTTCGTCTCGCTGCGCTCGCTCAACGACCGACGGCGCATGAACTGCAACTAGCGGCTTTCGGACACGCTTTTCGACCTATATGCGCCAGAAGCTTGTGGGCGATTTGTGGGCGACTCGGTATCGCGCCGCTCATCCACGGGCGAAGAAAAGCCCCGCGATCCCTACTCTCGTAAGGGATCGCGGGGCTTCAACTCCGTGACAGCGGCAGTGGAGATGGGGGGAATCGAACCCCCGTCCATCGCTGGGTCATCGCGCCTTCTCCGGGCGCATTCTGTGAAAGCGTTCTGCTCGGCTCCGACCTTTGTCACAGACACCTAAGTCGACAAGCCCAGCCTGGGAGAAGTCCCGCGTGACGTCCAGGCGCCGTCACGCAGCAAGATCCCTTAGATGACGCTAGGAACCGTAGCGGGATCGCCTACGGGCTAACGGACTCGGGCTCGCTGCTCAGGCAGCGAGGGCGAAGTCAGACTGCTTCTTATTGGCAGTTATTTGTTTGCAGGGGGCGTTTACGAGATAACCCCGCATCCTCGGCCCGCTTCTCGCGAATTCGCAGACGATGTCGAAACCGATCATCCCCGTGAGTCCTTCTTGCGAAGGGCCGCTGTCACACTGTGGAGTTTCGAAGGTTCAGGATGCAAAGCACCCGAGCGTTACAGGATACAACGGATGCCGCATCCCGCGCATTCCCGGTGCTCAGCCACACGACGTAGAGTCGCACTCATGCGCGATGTCATCATCACCGTCCGCGGCGAACACGAGACCCGGGTCGCTCCCGAAGAGGCTGTGGCACGGCTCACGATCAGGACCGAGGGCGGCGAACGAACCGACGTCATGGGCAGAGCGACGGATGCCGCAAGCATGCTGCGCGCCGCGCTGACCGCCCGACAGGATGCGGGCGAGATCCGCGAGTGGTCCACCGGTCGGCTGGCCGTCCGCTCCGAGCGCCCGTGGAACTCCGAAGGCAAGCCGCTGCCGCTCGTTCACCATGCTTCGCTCGACGTGTCGGCCACATTCGCCGATCTCGATGCGCTCTCGGGATGGCTCGGTGAGATCGCCGAGCTCGACACGATCCAGATCGATGGGGTGCAGTGGATGCTCACCGACGCGACCCGCAAGGCCGTCGAGGCTGATGTCGCCGCCCAGGCTGTCCGTGTCGCGATGACCCGAGCGACCGCCTATGCCGCCGCCCTCGGACTTGCCGAGGTCACTGCCGTCGAAGTGGCAGACGTGGGCCTGCTCGGTGGCGGATCGCCGGCTGCGGCATCCGGCCCGTCGCCCCGGATGATGATGGCGGCGAGCCCGATGGACTCCGCGAGCGCCCTGGAACTGCAGCCCGCCGACATCGTGGTCAGCGCAGCCGTCGAAGCACGCTTCAGCGCCCGCTGACCGGGCGCGCGGCTACTCCCCCAGGCGGTTGCGGGTGCGCATGGCGCGTTCGGCCTCGCGCTTGTCTTGGCGCTCCCGCAGCGTCTGGCGCTTGTCGTACTCGGCCTTACCCTTGGCCACCGCGATCTCGACCTTGGCGCGCCCGTCCGAGAAGTAGAGCTTCATGGGGATGAGCGTGTATCCGCCCGCCGAGACAGCGTGACTGAGCTTGATGATCTCGTCTTTGTGCAGCAGCAGCTTGCGCACCCGCTTGGCAGCGTGATTGGTCCAGTGGCCCTGCGAGTACTCCGGGATGTGGACCGCGTCCAGGAACGCCTGACCGCCGTCGATGTACGCATAACCGTCGGTGAGGTTGGCGCGTCCCTGACGCAGGGACTTCACCTCGGTGCCGGTGAGCACGAGGCCCGCTTCGTATGTCTTCTCGATGGAGTAGTCGTGGCGCGCACGACGATTGGTCGCGATGACCTTCTCTCCGCGTTCGCGTGGCATGACTCCTCCTTTCGACGGCAGCCCACCAGTGTATCAAGCGCTGGCCGCGCGGCAGTCAGCGGGGTCAGGCCGGCCCGTTGCCGAACTGGATCGCCAGCAGTGCGAGGAAGAACCAGAGGACGTATCCGATAACACCGGCAAAGATCGTGACCGCAGCCACCGTGTAGCCCCACCCGATCTCTCGCGCGCGCAACAGGCGACGGATGACGAGCACGGCGAACACGGTGGTTACAACCACGGGCAGCCCGAACACGGCTACCGAAATGAGGGGGCCACCGAGGTTCGCGGCAGCGGCCACACCGAAAAGCAGCAGCGGGCCGAGCCCGAGGATGATGCCCGCAATGCCCCACGCCGGCGCGGAACCTACCGGCTGCGGTGCTCGGGGATCCTGCGCCATCGCTGTTCTCCTCGCTCCCGCCGGCTCAGGCTCGGAGCCAACGCCGGATCGCGAAGCCCGCCGAGAACGCGGCGAGCACGATTCCGATTCCGATGAGGACGGGGATGACGATCAGTATGTCGGCGGTATCGACCCAGGTCGCGATGAATGGAATACGCGAGCGCAGATAGTCCTGCACGCCGAACTGCACTCCCGCAACGACGGCCACGCTTGCCAGCACCGATCCGATGAGGGCTGCGAACACGCCCTCGAGAATGAACGGCGTCTGGATGAACCGGTTGGATGCTCCGACCAGCCGCATGATGCCGAGCTCGCGTCTTCGGGCGTATGCCGAGAGGCGGATCGTCGTCGAGATGAGCAGGACTGCGGCGATGAGCATGAGCCCCGCGATCCCGACTGCGACATATGTTGCAACAGTCAGCGCAGAAAACAGCGGCTCAAGGTACTGCAGTTGGTCTTTGACCTCTTCCACCCCGTCGGTTCCCCCGAAAGCTTCGGAGATCACGGCTGACTTCGTCGGGTCCGCGAGTGTGATGCGGAATTGCGCACCGATCTGGTCGGCGGTGAGGATGCCGTCGTACTCGTCACCGAGCAGATCGATCGCCTCCTGGTAGGCCTGCTCTGCGCTGTCGAACTGAAGGTCACTGATCAGGGGAGCAAGCGAATCCGAATCCAGTTCGGCCTGGACACCGTCGATCTGCTCCTGCGTGGCAACGCCGTTCGCACAGGTGGGCACCTGCGACAACGAGCTGCACATATAGATCTGCACTTGGGCGCGATCGGCCCAGAAGGTGCGCATCGTGCCGATCTGTAGCTGCATGAGCATGGCGGCGCCCACGAAGGTCAGCGAGACGAAGGTGACGAGCACGACCGAGATCACCATCGACGCATTGCGGCGCAGCCCGCTGAACGCCTCACCGAGAACGAGTCCGACCCTCATGAGGTGGGCCCGACTTCATCATCGCGACGCTCGGCATCCAGCCCCAGCCGCTCCGCCAGTCCCAGCTCCTCGACCTCGACCTCGGGGATGTCGATGACCGGTACCGGCTGTGTCGTGGGGCGCGGAGCGGGTGCGGGCTGCGCTGCAGGCACCTGCCACTCGGGCGGAACTGACGGTGCACTGGGCGCGGGTTGCTCTGCGGGAGCAGGTCGATCCGCGGGCGCGAGTCGCTCCGCCGGAGCGGGTCGCTGGGCCGGAGCGTGTGCTGGCGCCTCGTCCGTCGGCGCCTCGGCGACCGCCGGGGCCGGAACATCGGGCGAAACCGGGGCCGGACGCACCTCAGCGAGAGCAGAGACCAATGATGCTGTCGACGGATCGTCGGCGACATCGACTGCAGCGGCGACCGCGATTTCGGCATCCGTCACCGTCGGCTCGATGCCGACCTCACGCTGCAGTTCGAGGACCGCGGTGAGCGCAGCTGCAGCAGCGGCACCGCGCACTTGCTCGGGCTGAAGCCGGGGCAGACCCGACGTGTCGCCGTAGCCACCGTGACGCTCATCACGCATCATCTGGCCGCCGCGCAGCTCGATCACGCGCCGCTTCATCTGATCGACGAAGCCCGCCTCGTGGGTTGCCATGACGATCGTGGTGCCGCCGGCGTTGATCCGCGCGAGCAGCTGCATGATGTCGATGGATGTCGCAGGGTCGAGGTTTCCGGTGGGCTCGTCGGCCAGCAGCACCTGGGGGCGGTTCACCAACGCGCGGGCGATCGCAACCCGCTGCTGCTCACCACCCGAGAGCTCGTGCGGCATCCGCTTCTGCTTGTCGGCGAGTCCGACGAGGGCGAGCGCCTCGGGAACCGCCTGCTTGATGAACCCTCGTGAGGAGCCGATGACCTGCAGCGTGAAGGCGACGTTCTGAAAGACCGTCTTGTTCGGCAGCAGCCGGAAGTCTTGGAAGACGGCGCCGACGTGGCGGCGGAAGTAGGGCACCTTGCGGTTGGCGAGGGTGCGCAGGTCGCGCCCGAGCACGAGGACGTTGCCGGAGGTGGCGATGTCCTCTCGCAGAATGAGGCGCAGACAGGATGACTTACCCGATCCCGACGCACCCACGAGGAACACGAACTCGCCGCGGAGCACTTCGAAGCTCACCTGGTCGAGGGCGGGTTTCGCGGTGCCCCGGTATCGCTTGGTGACGTTCTCGAACCGGATCATGGCCATCTGAGCCTAAGCGCGAGGGCGATCACTGCCCGGTGCGACACCCGAAGCGGGCTCAGTCTTCATCGAGAACGTTCAGGCTCCCCTCGAGGCGGGGACAGAGCGTCAGTCGTCGTCATCCTTGCGCTTGCGCCACCGGATGCCCGCGGCAATGAACCCGTCGAGGTCTCCGTCGAATACGACCGCGGGGTTCCCGACCTCGTGACCGGTGCGTAGGTCTTTCACGAGCTGCTGGCCGTAGAGGAAGTAGGAGCGCATCTGGTCGCCCCAGCTGGCCGTGATCGTGCCGGCGAGTTCCTTCTTCTTTGCCGCCTCTTCTTCGCGCTTGAGCAGCAGCAGGCGGGTCTGCAGAACGCGCATGGCAGCGGCGCGGTTCTGGATCTGGCTCTTCTCGTTCTGCATCGAGACCACGATCCCGGTCGGGATGTGGGTGATGCGAACCGCCGAGTCCGTGGTGTTGACCGACTGACCGCCGGGACCCGAGGATCGGAAGACGTCGACACGGATGTCGCCCTCGGGGATGTCAACCTCGACGGCCTCTTCCATGACAGGAATGACCTCGACAGCCGCGAACGAGGTCTGACGCTTGTCGGCGGCGCCGAAGGGGCTGATCCGGGCGAGACGGTGGGTTCCGGCTTCGACCGAGAGCGTGCCGTAGGCGTAGGGCGCGTCGATCTCGAACGTCGCCGATTTGATCCCCGCACCCTCGGCGTAGGAGGTGTCCATGACCTTCACGGGGTACTTGTGGCGCTCGGCCCACCGCAGGTACATGCGCATGAGCATCTCAGCGAAGTCGGTGGCATCGTCGCCACCGGCGCCCGAGCGGATCGTCACGACGGCAGACCGATCGTCGTATTCGCCGTCGAGCAGCGTCTGCACCTCGAGATCGCCGATGACCTTCTCGAGCTCGGCGAGCTCGCGGCGCGCTTCGGCTGCCGACTCCTCGTCATCCATCTCGTTGGCAAGCTCGACGAGCACTTCGAGGTCATCGAGGCGCTGTGCGACTGCCGTGATGCGAGACATCTCCGACTGCCGGTGGCTCAGGGCGCTCGTGACCTTCTGCGCCTGCTCGGGGTCGTCCCAGAGGTCGGGCGCGCCGGCCTCGTCGCTCAGTCGCGCAATCTCTGCGGCGAGCGCGTCGACGTCGACAACGGACTGGATGTCGTTGAATGTGGAGCGCAGGGCCTGGATGTCGGCGGACAGATCGAGTTCGAGCATGACAGTCCAGACTAACGTGGAACCGATGTCCGATCCCCCCGCCCCGATCCGCGCGCGGGACGTGCTGTGGAGATTCGGACCGATGGTCTACGTGCCGACGGTGCTGTTCGCGCTTGGCGAGGGCGCCGTCATCCCCCTCATTCCGGTGATCGCAGCCCAGTTGGGCGCGGACGTCGCAGGAGCAGCCCTCGTCGCGTCGGCCCTCGTGGTAGGCCAACTGGCGGGAAATCTGCCGGCGGGCTGGGCTGTCGCCCGTTTCGGTGAGCGGGTCACGATGGGAGTTGCCGGCGCGTTGGCCATGGTGGGAGTGGCAGGCATGATCGTCGCGCCCGTGCTCGGCGTTTTCGCGGCGGCAGTCCTGCTCATCGGGCTGTGCGCGGCAGCGTTCGGTCTCGCCCGCCACTCGTTCATGACCACCCGAGTCCCACTGTCGTTCCGCTCGCGCGCCATGTCGCTGCTGGGTGGCACGTTCCGGCTGGGGATGTTCGTGGGCCCGTTCATCGCTGCAGCGCTGCTGGCGATCTTCGGCGACGAACACGCGGCGATCTGGTTCTTCGGCGTGTGCCTTCTCGCCACCGTCCTGCTGGTGGTCTTCGGGCCCGACCCCGAGCAACAGTTCGCTCCGATCACGGCACGCGCAGGATCTGATGCGACCGCAAAGAAGACCGCAGACGAGCTCGATGAAGAGGACACTGGCGAGGCGATCACGGGCAGCATCCGGGTTCCGGGGAGCCGCCAGAGCGTCTTCGTCGTCGCCTGGCGGTATCGCGCGGTGCTGTCTCGGCTCGGCATTGCTGCGGCATCCCTCGCTGCCGTGAGATCGGCCCGACAGGTGGTTCTACCTCTGTGGGGCGTGTCGATCGGGCTGGACGCGCAGACGATCGCGCTAGTCGTCGGAATCTCGGGGGCGATCGATTTTGCCCTGTTCTATGCGAGCGGACAGGTCATGGACCGCTTCGGACGGCTGTGGGCAGCCCTGCCAGCGATGCTGCTCATGGGCCTCGGGTTCCTCGCGCTCGCGTTCACGCACGACCTCGACTCATCAGCGATGTGGTTCGCCATGTTCGCGGCAGTCCTCGGCGTCGGCAACGGACTATCCAGCGGCATCCTGCTCACCCTCGGCGCCGACGTCGCTCCGCGCACGGACCCGGCCCCGTTCCTCGGGTCCTGGCGCATGTTCACCGACGCCGGCGGGGCTGCGGCGCCGCTGCTCGTCTCGGGCATCGCAGCACTCTCGACCCTGTCGGTGGCAACCGGCGCGGTCGGCGTGCTCGGGCTCCTGGGCGCGGTGGCCTTCGTGCGCTGGGTCCCCCGGTTCGTTCCGCGGTCGGGTCGCGCCGACTGAGCCGGTCAGTCCGTGACGATCGGGATGCCGGTCGCCGCGGATGCGTCGCTGACGCCGCCGGCATCCGTGACATCGCCAAAGCCGAGCTCGGTCATGATCGCCACAGCCTGCGCTGAGCGGTTGCCAGTGCGGCAGTAGACGATGTAGGTGCCATCGAGGGGCTGCTCGGCGATCTCCTGCTCGAACGAGCCCGACTGCAGGTTGACGTTGATCGCACCTTCGAGGTGACCCTCGGCATACTCCTCAGGCGTGCGCACGTCGATGATCACGGCACCGTCGGGAACCTCGACCGACGGCGTCGCCGAGCACGCGGCGAGACTCGTGGCGAGAACGGCGGCGGCCAGTGCGGCCAGGATCAGACGGATGCGTCGCATGAGGTGTCCTTTCTGAGCGGCGCGGGCGGCATCCCGATGTGAGCGCACGGGAGAAGCCCTCGGGGTATACCCCCTAGGGTATGATACAGATCATGGCAACACGAGAGATCACCCTCGAAACGATAGAGACGACCATCAACGACTCCGGCATCGTGCTGCTCGACTTCTGGGCGGCGTGGTGCGGACCGTGCCGCATGTTCGGCCCCGTCTTCGAGAAGTCCTCAGAGGCTCACCCCGACATCGTCTTCGGGAAGATCGACACCGAAGCCCAGCAGCAGCTCGCGGCGGGCTTCCGCATCACCTCGATCCCGACGCTCATGGCCTTCCGCGACGGTATCCTCGTCTTCTCACAACCCGGCGCGCTGGCCGCTCCCCAGCTCGAGCAGGTGATAACCGCGGTCGAAGGACTCGACATGGATGACGTGCGACGCCAGATCGCGGAGCAGAACGCGGCCCAGGACGCCCCGAGCGCACCGTGAGCCTGCTCCGGGTTTGCACGATTACGCGCGGCGAGCGCATCGCGCGATGGGCGGCTGCCGTCTTCGTCGCAGCCATCGCCGGGAGCGCGGCGACCACGGGTGTGTGGGCTCTGGCTATTCCCGCGTTGCTTGGCGCGCTCTTGCTCGCGGCGATGGCGATCACCGGCTGGTGCCCCGGGGGTGCGGCTACCGAGTCAGCGGATGACGGCCCGAACGCATGGGATATTCCCGAGGCGCGTCAACGCATCGACCTCGATTGAGGCCTGGCAGCGAAGACTCAGACCGCGCTCAGCGCTCGCGTCGGCGCGCGCAGTACGTCTTCGAGGGCGTCGAGCAACGCCTCGGGCTTGAGAAGCTGCATTTCGTGGCGGCTGAGGAATTCCCGCACATCCCAGCCGTAGGCCTTGAGTCGCTCGAGGTAGCGCCCGCGAAGAAGCCGGGACTTCGTCGCCTTCACGATCGTCGACGGCACCGGCGGCGCAGCGGGTTCAACCCGGTGTGCATCCAGCTCCTGCACGACCGACAGCGCCATGAACCTGTCCCAGCGGCGGGTGCTGGCCCGAAGGCGTCGACGCAGGGGCGCCGGTACAGCGGGGTCGACGACCGACAGCATCCGCGCCACGACCGGACCGGCCATCCGGTAAGTCAGCAGGCGACGACCGGCAACTCCCGCGTCGACGTCGAGTGCCGGGTCGAGGTAGATCGCACGGTGCGGCTGCAGCCGCTCGGCGGCGTCGGCAAGGGCCCGCCCGCCCAGGGAGTGCCCGATAGCGAGGTCGAGGTCTGTCGGCAGCGTCTCGACGAGATCGTCGGTGAAATCCCGGAGGCGGTAGTGCTCAGAACGGGGGCTGGATCCGTGACCACGCAGATCAACGGCGAGCACTCGCATGCCGTGTCGCCGCGAGAGTCGCTCGGCGAAGTCCTGCCACAGCAAACCCGATCCGCTGATGCCGTGGACGATCGCTGCGGTACGGTCGCCGCTGCCGAACTCGTGTACTGCCAAACGCACACTTCGACGGTACGACTGCCAGTTATGAGGAGGCTCGGAGACCACCCGTGAGAATCCTGGGCATTCGACCCGCGATGAGGGACCGACGGCACCGTCCGCGACGGCGCTCGCCTCGATAGGATCAGGCCCGGCGAAGGGACCGGCATGACCGAGCAGACCAGAGCACAATCCACCCAGGCCACGCCCGTGCGGGCATCCGATACCACCGCGTGGTGGACCCTCGATACGGATGCTGTCGTCCGCAGTCTCGGGACGGATGCCGCGAACGGCCTGACCTCGGCCGATGCAGCGCGTCGCCTCGCAACCGGCGGCCCGAACACGATCGCCGCTCCCCCGGCTCCGAGCGCCTGGACGATCGCGCTGCGGATGCTCGCCGACCCCATGAACCTCATGCTGGTCGCGGTGGTCGTGGTGAGCCTCATCATCGCCCAGTTCGCCGTGGCGTTCATCGTCGCGGCCCTCATCGTGCTGAACGTCGTGCTCGGCACGCGGCAGGAACTCGCCGCCCGCGCGAGTGTCGACGGCCTCTCAAAGCTGCAGATCCCGCACGTGAAGGTCGTGCGCGACGGGTCGCTGCGCGAGGTTCCGGCTCCCGAGATCGTGCCCGGCGACCTCGTGCAGCTTGAGGCCGGCGATCTCGTGCCGGCCGATGGCCGCATCCTGCGCTCGGCGAACCTGCAGACCCAAGAAGCAGCGCTGACCGGTGAAAGCGCGCCGGTCGATAAGGATGTCGCGACGATCGATGGACACGATGTCGCGCTCGGCGATCGCGCGAACATGCTGTGGCAGAACACCACTGTCACCCGCGGAACCGCCGCGATGGTCATCACCGGAACCGGGATGTCGACCCAGATGGGGCAGATCGCGGCGATGCTCACCGCCGTCGCGCCCTCGAAGTCGCCCCTGCAGCGAGAACTCGACGGACTCACCAAGGTGCTCGGGTTCGTCGCATGGGGCGCCGTGGCGATCATGATCATCCTCGGGCTCTTGCGCGGCGAGACGATGGCGACAGTACTGCTCGTCGGAATCGCGATGGCTGTCTCGGCGATCCCATCTGCGCTCCCCACCTTCGTGCAGGGGATGCTCGCGTACGGCGCCCGGCAGCTAGCCGAACACCGGGCTGTCGTGAAGAACCTCAGCGACGTCGAGACGCTGGGCGCGACATCCGCCATCAACTCCGACAAGACCGGAACGCTGACCCTCAACCAGATGACCGCCACCAAGCTCTACGCGCTCGGGCAGTGGTTCACCGTCGAGGGCGAGGGCTACCGCAAGACCGGTGCCCTTCGTCACGCCGCCGGCAAGGAGGTTCCTGACTTCACGCCGCTCGCCTACGGCCTATGCCTGAACTCCGATGCGACGGTCTCGGATGCCGGTGTTGTCGTCGGCGACCCCACCGAGGCTGCGCTCGTGGTCTTGGCCGCGAAGCTTGGCGTGGATGCCGAAGAGAGCCGCCGCGCCTACCCTCGCGAAGCCGAGGTGCCGTTCGACTCTGCATACAAGTTCATGGTGACCTTCCACCACGCGCCGCTCCAGGGAGCCGAAACGTTCCTGGCGACGATGAAGGGCGGCCCGGATGTCGTGATCGACCGCTGCTCGCACGTTGTCACCGCCGACGGCGTCGTCCCGATCGCGGACGCGAAAGACAGCATCCTGGAGGCGAACGCCGAGCTCAGTCGCAACGGGCTGCGGGTCCTCGCGATCGCCGTGCGAGACCTCGCCGGGCAGGAGGCTGCGGCGCAGGCCGACCCGATGTCCCTTGCCGAAGACTTCACGTTCGTGGCTCTGGTCGGCATCATCGATCCGCTGCGCCCCGAAGCCATCGAGGCGGTGCGCATTGCGGGCGAGGCGGGCATCGAGGTGCGGATGATCACCGGTGACCACGCCGTGACGGCAGCCGCAATCGGGCGAGAGCTGGGCCTCGGCCCGGGCGCGATCAGCGGCCCTGAACTGCGAGCGCTCAGCGACGAAGAGCTCACCGCGCGCCTGCCCGAACTCCACGTGTTCGGCCGCGTCACTCCCGAAGACAAGCTGCGGATCGCCCGCCTCATGCAGGAGCGCGGCGATGTCGTCGCGATGACCGGGGATGCCGTCAACGACGCCGCTGCCCTCAAGCAGGCCGACATCGGCGTCGCGATGGGATCGGGAAGCGAGGTGACCAAGCAGGCCGGCAAGATGATACTCACCGACGACAACTTCGGCACGCTCGTCGAGGCGATCCGGCTCGGCCGCACGATCTACGACAAGATCGTCAGCTACGTCCGCTACCAGATGGCAACGCTGTTCTCGCTTGTGCTGTTGTTCCTCGTCTCCAGCATCCTCGACATCAACAACGGCACGCCGATCACGCCGCTCATGGTGCTGTTCCTGAGCTTCTTCATCACGTTCTTCCCCGTGATCGTCATTACCCTGGACCCGAGCCCCGCGGGACTCATGAGCCAGCCGCCGCGAGACACGAAGGTGCCGCTCGCGAACGCCCGGTCGATCGGCCAGTGGCTGCTCTACGGCGTCGCCATCTTCGGGGTGGCCCTGGCGGCGATGCTCCTCTCCCCCGGCACACCGAGCCAGACCGAGCCGTCGGTCCCCGTCACGATGACGTTCGTCGTCCTGAGCCTCGGGTCGGTGCTCGCTGGCTTCGCGATGCGTCGCGACCCCGGGTCGGGCCTTGCCGCACCGATCAGCAACGCCCTGAAGTGGATGTGGATCCCGATCGTGCTCACAGTGCTTTCAGTCGAGCTGGACTTCATGAACGCGCTGCTCATGACCACGCCGCTGGATGCCGCGCAATGGTGGCTCGCGATCGGCCTTGCCCTCATCCCTCCGATCGTGGTCGAAGTCGACAAGCTGATCCGCCGGTCCCTCGCGAGCAGGGCTGCGGCATGAGCGGCCTGGTCCCCTCCCTCCACTTCGACGGCATGGTCCGCGACCGTTTCGGCATCCGCTGACCCATCGGCTTCCAGGGCTGAACGCGATCCGCAGCTACGAATGAGGAATCCAGCCTCACAACTCCGTAGCCCGCAATGATGAGAATCCGTTCCGGCGCCGCCGAATAGGTCGCCTGACTGAATTCTCGGCGCCGGAACGGATTTTCACTCCACGATCAGCCGATCACGTCGGCGAACAAGACGGATCGTGGTGCTGCTCGCAGGCGGCTGCTGCCCCACCAACCTGCCAACCGATGAGTGACTCTGCCGGCACGGCCCGGGTCGCTCATAGCTTCCGCGTGCGCCATGCGACATCAAGCGCCGCGCTCGCACCGCTCGGTTCGATCCGTTCGACGAAGAAGCCCTCGCGCTCACAAGATCATCCCTGCGCCCGCGCCGACTCCCGACAAGGGACCCGGAGTCATCGGAACCGACGGGCGAATCGTCCTCGAGGTGAACGATTCGCAGTGAGCCGCTTCTCTTGCCCTCGCCAGACTCCTTCAGTGCAGTGCATTGCGGCTGGTCGCGGTGGCTTGGAGCGAGACCCCGGCGGGCACGAAGAGACTGAAGACCGGGGGATGCCACTGCCCCGCAACCGTCACCCGAGCCGACACCCCGTCGGGCGTGGATGCCGAGACCAGACTCGCGTCGGCATCCGACTGCGCCAGCATCGCACTCGCCTGCGCGTACACATCGCCCGACGAGAGCTCAGCGCGCGGCGCCCCACCGGCGATCGTGAGCGTGAATCCGTCAGCGCCGGCAAGGGCAGCAGCATCGGCGACGCTATCGAGCCGCTTCTGCGCAAGGTACAGACTCGTCGCGTCGACGGTCACGAGGATGAGCACGAGCGCGAGCATCGCGTACCCCAGCACGAGCGGCAGAATGCTGCCGTCCTCGTCACCCGCGGCAGGCACCGAATCACGAAGCCGCCTCCCTACCGCCCTCATCCTCCGCTCCAGAACCGGGACATCCGCTGCACCGCACTCGCCTCGACGGGAACGCTCGCGATCTGATCGAGACCGAGAACCGGCGGCGCGAACGGCAGCGGGACGCGCGTCGCAACCGAAACCCGCACCGTCGCCCCCGCCGTCGGACACGTCGCCGACGCAGGAACGCACGAGATAGAGAGCGACGTGGCGGAGGCATCCAGGTCGTACTCCGCCATCACTGCCGACAGCACCTGGGATGCGCTGGAGCCGGCGGATGCCGCATCCGACGACAGCGAAATCGCGCGGGCGACGTGGCGGGCTGCGGCTTCGGCACCGAGCGCCTGATGCTGAATCTGACCGAGCGCGACGACGACGTAAATGAGCGGAACGAGCATCAGGAGTCCGACGGTGAGGAACTCGAGGGAAGCAGAGCCGCCGTCCTCGCGGAGAATCCGAGCCAGTAGCGAACGCAACCGGTCAGCGATCGAACGACTCCAGCGGAGCATGAGCTGTCACCTCCGTCTGCAGTCCGCTCGGCCACAGGCCGACGAGCGGGATCCCAGTACGCACCGTGACTTCAACGACAGTCTGACCGTCGATCATGATCTCGCGTGTGCCGACATCCGAGCCGTACTCAGCTCCGATCGCCCGCGTAATCACCTCGCGTGTGCGATCGACGGCTGAGCCGGTCGATATATCGGCGAGCGCACCGTAGTACGCCCCTTCGACTGCAGCGTCATGCACGACGTTTCTCACGTAGGTCGCGATGCCGAGCTGAATCACACCGAGGGTGAGGGCCGTGAGTAGCGCGGCAACCATGATGAACTCGACGGGAGCCGAGCCCCGGTCGTCGTCCCAGAAGCCACGATTACGCACAGCCAACCGCCTCAGAAGCCCGACACGCGCGAGATCGCCTGCTCGAACAGACCCGACAGTGCGGGCCCTGCGAGCGCCCAAATCAACACGACCAGCCCCGCGGTCATGAGCGTGATCAGCACCCAGCCGGGTACGTCACCACGGTCTTCACGCAGCGCGGCTGCCACGCCGACATCCTCCACGTCGGTCCCCGCGCGCGGCGCGAGCGCTTCACGCAGGCGGTCCAGCATCCGTCTCATCATCATCTCCTTCGGTTCGGTCTTCTCTGTTGGTGGGCACTCATCCGAGGTCGAGCATCACGACGCCGGGGAAGATCGCGAACAGCACACTCACCGGCAGGATCAAGAAGACGAGCGGCACGAGCATCGCGATCTCTTTGCGACCCGCCTGCTCGATGAGTTCGCGCTGTTCGTCCGCGCGAGCGTCGGCAGCGTGGGCGTGTAGCACGTCCGCGAGTGGTGTGCCGCGGTCGATCGCGGCGACAAGCTGATCGACCGCGCGCGACAAGGCTGGGCTGTCTTCCCGTCGAGCGAACGCGAGGAGGGCGTCCGTTAAAACCGCCCCCGTTCCGACCTCGACAACAACTTCACGGATGCCGACGGCAAGCTCTCCGGTCCCCCGGCTGCCGACGCGCCGCAGCGCATCGAGCAGGCCCTCACCCGCAGACAGGCAGAGCGCGAGGAACTCGAGGACGACGGGAAGCTCCTCGTGCAGGCGCCGGGAGCGGGCGCGCTCGGTGGCGCGGCGCGCCGACTGCTCCGCCACCACCGCGGCCGCCCCACCGGCCAGAGGCACCGCCAGCAGAGCCGGCTGTGGGCCGTGCGTCAGGGCGACGATTGTCGCCAGGGCGGCTCCCGTACCGGCTCCGAGCAGGGCCCAGACAAGCGCGCGCGAGCGCCGCCAGGAAGAACTGATGTCCGAGAGTCGGTTCACCGCAGCACCCCACGCCGGGGCTGCGGTGTTCAGGACAGGCACGGTGATCGCGCTGAACGCGACGCCGGGGTCACCGTCGGTGACATCGCGCAGGTACGGCGCGAGACGAGCGGTCAGCCCGCGGGCGCGCCAGCGCGGCGACGCCGAGAAGACGAGCAGCATTCCTCCGGCGAGGCCGCCGCCAAGAATCACGGCAAGCGCGATGTCGGTGGGATTCACGCGAACCACCTCCGCGGCTCCGCGAGCCTTCCCACACGAAGCATGAGCCGAAACGCGACAACCGTGACGACAGCGCCGCCCAGAATCAGCCCGATCCCCTGGGGCGATCCGTACGCGGCAGCAGCCTCGGGGCGAAGCGCGAGAAGTCCGAGAATCACCCACGGAGCAACGGCTCCGAGAACCGCCGCGGCGCGAATCCACGACTGGCGCGCCTCGACCTCGGCGCGCAGTGTCGCATCCGCGCGAACCGACGCACCAAGTGCGCGCAGGGTCGGCACGAGCTCGGTACCGCCGACCTCGCGCGCCATGCGCAAGGTTTCGACGATCCGGTCAGCGATCGGATCGGCAAGCCGAGCCTTCAGACCGGCGAGCGCGGCATCCAGATGCCCGGAGGCCGAGACATCACGGGCGAACCTGACGAAGTCGGGTCGAAGCCGCTCTGGGCCCGACACCGCGAGGCTCGCGACAGCGTCAGCGAGCGACATCCCGGCTCGAACCGATGACACGAGCAGGTCGCACACGTCAGGCCACAGACCGCGACGCTCTTTGGCTCGTCGACGCGCCCGGGACTGCAACCAGGCGACGGGGGCGTATGCGCCGACGACACCCGCGAGAAGCCACAGAGGCAGCGTGGGAAAGACCAGCCACACGAGTGCGGCGGCAATCGCCCCAACCAGGACAGCAGAGGCCAGTACCGTGCGAGGTCTCGCCCGCTCCGCGAAGCCCGCCTCACCGATCAATCGGGCCAGCGCCGAGGGCTCGGCGGGTGCGGTGGCGGCGGGCCGGGCTGGCCACAGCCACGGCGAAAGGACCAGCAACACCCCCGCGCCGAGCATTGCGCCCACCAGCAGGATCATCGGTCCCTGCTCCGCATCAGGGGTTGCCGTTCCGGTCGGGGCGCGGGGCGGGTACGGATGACGCCATCCTCAAGCCCTGTGGGTTCGACGATCTCGGTCACGCGCCGCCGTCCGGTCGCGTCCCGCTGACAGTGGACGACGAGGTCGACGGATGCCGCGACCGCCGGCACCACGAAGCCGCTGTCGATGTTGCGACCAGCCAGGAGCGGGAGGGAGCAGAGCTTCCGGAGTGCATCAGCTGCCGAGTTCGCATGGATTGTCGCGGCACCCGGAACTCCGGTGTTGAGGGCCAGGACGAGATCGAGCGCCTCGGCGTCTCGAACCTCCCCGATGACCAGCCGATCTGGCCGCATCCGGAGTGCCTCCTTCACCAGGCGGCGCAGCGTCACCTCCCCTCCCCCTTCGAGGCTCGGCTGACGCCCCTGGAGTGCGACGAGGTCCGGCGCGTCGACGGCAAGTTCGAACGTCTCCTCCACCGTGACGATGCGCTGCGAGGGCGCGCACGCAGCGATCAGCGCCGCGAGCAAGGTCGTCTTACCGGCATGGGTGGCACCCGAGACCAGGATGCTGCGCCCCTCCCGCATCGCGATCGCCAGCAGGTCGGCATCCGCCGCCGTCACGCTGCCCGCCACAACGAGGTCGTCGAGCGTCCGGTAGCGCGGCAGGAACTTGCGGATGTTCACGACCCAGTGCCGCCGTGTGATGTCGGGGATCACGACGTGCAAGCGACTCCCGTCGGGAAGAGAGGCGTCGACGAAAGGCTGGCTGAGATCGACGCGGCGGCCGGTCGCGTGCAGCATCCGTTCGACGAGGTCTCGTACCGCCGTGTCGGTCAGCGCGAGCGGGACCCGGGACGCGACTCCGGCACGCGCCACGAAGATCCGGTCCGGAGCATTGATCCAGAGTTCCTCGACCTCGGGGTCGTCGAGGTACGCCTGCAGCGGACCGAATCCCGAGAGCTGGGCCAGGATGTCGCGCACGTGGTGCGCTTCGTCATCGAGGGTCCGCTCGCCGCGGGCCAGCGCGAAATCGTTGTGCCGACGCACTTCGGACCTGGCGATCTGGCTCGCCCGATCCGGATCGCGCTGCGGGTCGATCTGTGCCGCCCGCAGCGACTCGCGTACACGCGCGACCACCGAAACTGTCGGGTCGGCGGGCGAGGTGAGGGTCACCCGTGCATCCTGACAAGGCCGCGCGCCGCGCCGCGGGAGTTATCCACAGCGGTGCGGCGAGCTCTGTCATCCCGCTGGCGAAACCACGGGTCGCTGGGCGCTGCGGGGCGCCCCGAGCGCCCGTAGCGCGTACAGGATCGTCGCGACGTCGACGAGCTCCTGAATGAGGGCGCCCGCGACGGCGGGGATGACGCCCGTCATAGCCACGACCATCAGGGCAATGCTCAGCCCAATCCCCACGCCGATCGCGGTCAGCGCGACGCGCAGGGTGTGGCGGGCGATCGCGACGGCGTCGGCAACCGGAGCAAGGGCATCCACCAGGATGACGACATCCGCCGCATCCCCCGCGGCCGTCGCCCCGCGCGCACCCATCGCGACACCGATGTCGGATGCCGCCAGCACCGGGGCATCATTCACCCCGTCGCCGACCATCATCATCGGCCGAGGTTGCAGACCGGCGGCAAGCTCCACCTTGTCGCCCGGCAGCAGCTCGGCGTGCACCTCGTCAATCCCCACCGCCGTCGCAACCGACTGCGCGGTAGCGCCGACATCGCCGGTGAACATCGCAACCCGGCTCACGCCGGTCTCTCGGAGCCAGGCAACAACCGCAGGCGCATCCGGCCGAGGATCATCGGCCAGGACGATGGTTCCCGCGAACCGTCGATCTATCGCAACGTAGGCCGCGGCCTGACCGGCATCCAGGGTCTCTCGGGGCGCCGTTCCCGTGAGCGCTGCGACATACGCGGGCTTGCCGACGGTGACGGGCCGACCCCCTACCGATGCGGTGACACCGTTGGTGGCCTCCTCCGAGGCGTCAGACGCAGGGAGCAGATCGAGCCCGCGGTCGAGGGCGGCGCGGCGCACGCTCTCTGCCAGCACGTGCGTGGAGTACTGCTCAGCAGAGGCCGCGAACTGCAACACCTCGTCGGCGGTGAATCCGTCCGCGGGACGGACGGCGACGAGAGCGGGACGACCCCACGTCAGTGTTCCGGTCTTGTCGAAGGCCGCCGAACTCACGCGCGCGAGCTGCTCGATGACCGCGCCGCTCTTGATGATGACCCCCGCCTTCGCCGCTCGCGACAGGCCTGCGAGGAACGCCACGGGTGCCGCGATCAGCAGCGGACAGGGGGTCGCCAGCACCAGCACTTCAGCAAAGCGGACCGGGTCTCCTGAGATCGCCCAGGCGGTTCCCGCGAGCACGAGCGAGACGGCGGTGAACGGCACGGCAAACCGGTCGGCCAAGCGAACGACCGGCGCCCGAGAACTCTCGGCAGCATGCACCAGCGCGACGATCTGCTGGTACTGGCTGTCGGCGCTGCGTCGTGTCGCTCGTACCCGCACGGCGCGAGATCCGTTGATGGCCCCCGAGAACACCTCGTCGCCTTCGGTGCGCTGCACGGGAAGACTCTCACCCGTCAGCGACGATTCGTCGAACTCCGCGTCGGCGCTCAGCAGCACGGCATCCACCGGCACGATCTCGGCCGGCCGCACCAGCAGGATGTCGCCCACAGCGACCTCATCGATGGGGACGTCCTTCACACTCTCGACAGCGCCCGATTCGCCACCGGTCACGACGTGCGCGGTGCGCGGCGATCTGTCCAGCAGCGCGCGAAGGTCCCGCCGCGCACGCCGGCCGGCGATATCCTCGAGCGCCGCACCACCGGCGAGCATCAGAACGATCACGAGCCCCGCCAGATACTCCCCGACCGCGAGGGTCGCGACCATCGCGGTGACAGCGAGAACATCGAGCCCGACGTGGCCACGCAGGACGTCGCGCACCATGCCCACGAGGGTCCAGACGATGATCCCCGCAACCCAAATCGTCGCGACCCACCGCGCAACGTCAGGCATTCCGGATGCCGCGAGCACACCGACGGCGAGGAGCACCAGCGCGGTAGCCGTGACCAGCGGGTACGCCCAGATCCAGCGCAGATACCTCATCCGGACCTCCCGCGCCGCACCCAGGGCGACACCCCGAGCGTAGGCAGGCGCCACCGCGCACACTAGGGCATCTAGTCCCACGACCGAGGCCCTGTCGGTGCCCGGCGTCGGCGTTGCACAATGGCACGAGAGCATTCGGATGCGGCCCGAAAGGCGGAAGCCATGACCATGAAGACACCAAGCCACGCGGCGCGGAAGACCGGCACGGGAGTCGTCGGCGGACTGGTCGGTGGCGTCATCCGGGCCGCCTGGGCGGGACTGGCTTTCTGGGACCTCTATATCCGTCCCGAGAACAAGATCAACGGCAAGAAGCCCCTGTGGGCCTTCGTGATTCTTCTCGGCGGTATCGGCCCCTTGATCTACTTCTTCTTCGCCCCCAAACGCTGACGCTGCCGCGGCCTCATCGCCGCCGCAGCCGAGACCACGCGTCGAACCCAACCGCGAGCAGGATGATGGCGCCCAGCGCGATGCCCTGGAACAGCGGATCGATCTTCAGCAGCGTGAACCCGTTGTAGAGCATTGCGATGAACAGGATGCCGAGCACCGTCCGCCACACCGCGCCCTCACCGCCGAGGATCGAGGTGCCACCGACGACGATGCCGGCCAGCACCGTGAAGGTCAACGTCGTCGCTATCGCGTCGTTCTCGGGCACCGAAGGTGTGCGCGCGAGGTCGATGACACCGGCAAGGCCTGCACCCAGTCCTGTCAGCGCGAAGGTCGCGATGCGGACGACGTTGACCCGGATGCCGGCAAGTCTCGCCGCCTCGGCATTGCCGCCTGCCGCGTAGACGTAGCGCCCGAAGGTTGTGCGCCACAGCACGATCCCGAGGGCTACGACCACCACCAGAGCGATCCAGATCGGCAGCGACATCCCGAGCGGTTCGGTCTTCGCGATCCAGGTGAACTCGGGCACGTCCACGCGGATCTGCCCGATGCCGTCTTTGCCCGCCTGCGAGACGAGCTTCGTCGCGCCGAGGATGATGAAACTCATTGCCAGGGTCGCGATCAGCGGGTTGATCCGCAGGTACGTGCTGATGACGCCGTTGATGATGCCGACGGCAAGGCCCGAGAGCACGCCCGCCAGGATGCCGAACACAGCCCCCTCGGTGCCGCCGACCTTGATGATCACGGTGCCGCAGACGACGGCGGTGAACATATAGGTGGCACCGACCGAGAGGTCGATTCCACCGGCGATCAGCACCAGGGTGCTCGCTGCCGCGATGATCAGGATGCCTGCCTGCCGGTCGAGCACGTTTCCGATGTTCTGGAACGACAAGAACGCGGGGCTCCCGATCGATAGCGCGATGAAAACGGCAAGGAAGGGAACGACGATCGCGACCGATCGCCACGGTATGCGCGAGAGCACGCTCTGCTGCGCTTGGGTGGGCACGGTGCCGGTGGTCAGGGTCATGATTTCCCACTCATGATCGGATCCGCGAAGGCCGCGGTAAGGACGTTTTCTTCGGTTCTGTCATCGCCCGAGAGCTCCGCGACGATGCGTCCGCTGCGGATGACGAGAATGCGGTGCGCGAGCCCGAGCACCTCTTCCACATCCGATGAGACGACGATTACCCCGATTCCTCGCGAGGCTTCGGCCACGATGAGGTCATAGATCGCGCGGCGCGACCCGACATCCACGCCGCGAGTCGGCTCGTCGGCGATGAGCACGGTGCGGGGGCGCTGCAGGGCACGCGCGAACAGCACCTTCTGCTGGTTGCCGCCCGAGAGGCTCGAGACGTTGCGGCGATCGTCTCCGGCCACGGTGACGCGGTCGAGCATCGCCTTCGCGTCGGCGCGTTCGGCGCGGGTGCGCACCCAGCCCGCGCGGGCGAAGGCAGCGAGGTTCGACAGGGTGACGTTGTCGCGGATCGAGCGGCCGAGCACGAGACCCTGATCCTTGCGCGATTCGGGGATAAGGAACAGGCCCGCGTTGAGCGCCGCGGGCACCGACGCACCCACAGGGGTGCGCTTCTCGCCGTCACCATTCCCGGGCTCCAGCAGTTCGACCGAGCCGCCGTGGCGACCTGCGGCACCGAAGATGGCGTGCACGATCTCGCTGCGACCGGCACCGACGAGCCCGGCGAGACCTACAATCTCGCCGGGTCTCACCGAGAACGACACTCCACGAACCCCGGGTGCGACCAGATCTGTCACGGTCAAGACCGGATCGCCGACGGTGGGGGCGGGAGGCTGTTCGGGGAACACGGCACCGAGCGTCCGACCGAGCATCGCCTCGATGAGGCTCGCCTCGGTCTCGTCGGCTGCGGGGCCGGTGCGGATGAGACGACCGTCGCGCAGCACGGTGATGTCGTCGGCGAGCTCGAGCACCTCGCTGAGGAAGTGCGAGATGAGAACCACAGTGTGGCCGGATGCCGCGAACTGGCGCACGACGGCGTGCAGCAGGTCGGCATCCGCCCCCGACAGCGCTGCCGTCGGCTCGTCCATGATGATGACCGACGCGCCCCGCGCCAGCGCACGCATGATCTCGACCTTCTGCTGGTCGGCCGTTCGCAACGCACCGACCGGTGTGTCCGCGCGAAGGTCGAATCCCGTGCGCTCGCTCAAGGTCCGATACTGAGCCGACAGGCGTTTGCGACCGATGAAGCCGACGCGCCGCGGCTCGCGACCGAGGAAGACGTTCTCGGCGACCGAGAGGGCCGGAACCAGCGCCAGCTCCTGGGCAATCGTCGCGACGCCGTGATCGAGCGCCTCCCGCGGCGATCCGAAGCTCACGCGCTCGCCGTTGACGAGCACCTCGCCCTCGTCGGCGCTGTAGAGGCCGGCGATGATCTTCGCGAGCGTCGACTTGCCCGCGCCGTTCTCGCCGACGAGGGCGTGGACAGTTCCGGGCCGGATCGTCAGGTCGATGTGCCGGAGTACGGGCAGACCGCCGAAGGACTTACCGACGTCCCGCAGCTCGACGGTGAGCTGCGGGACGCCGGCGTCAGCCGGTTGGTGCGGCATGGATCAACCGGGCCACTCGCCGGTGAACTGGTCAACCGTGTCGGGGGTCATGACCCCGTTGTTGGGGAAGTCGGCGAACGGGTCGACATCTCCCATGTCAGTGCCGTCCCGTAGGGCCGCGATCATCGCTTCCATCCCGAGGCGGCCGGTCGTGGCAGGCGCCATGATGACGTCGGAGTAGACGATGCCTTCGGAAATCGCGTCGAGGGCCCACTGCGAGCCGCCGTACCCGACGAGCAGGTAATCGCCGACAGCAGCGCCCGAGTCGCCGATCGCCAGAACTGCACCCTGCAGGCCCTGGTCCGACGTGACGATCGCGTCGATGTCGGGGTTTGCGGTCAGGATGTCGGCTACCGCCGTCTGCGCGGCTGCCGGGTTCCAGAACGTCTCTCCCTCGGCGACGACAGTCACAGGGGTTCCCGCGGTCGCCTCACTGAATGCATCCCACAGCGCGATGCTGACGCTCGAGGTCTTCAGGTCGTGTAGATACGCGACGTTGCAGGGGTCGAGGTTCATCGACGCGCAGGCCTCGACCGTCTGCTCGCCGAGCTTCTGGCCGAGAATCGTCGGAACGAACACGATGTTCGATGCGAGGCCCGGCAACTGGGTGGCACCAGATGTGAAGTCCTCGCCCAGGATCTGGTCGATGTTGACCACGGTGAGCCCGGCATCCATCGCCTCGGCCACGACATCCATGATCGCGGGGCCATAGACGGGCTGCACGATCATGCCGTCGTAGTCGCCCGATGCGATGACGTCCTCGATGAGCGTGGCCTGGGTAGCGGGGTCGAGGTTTCCGTCGAACACCGTGATCTCGGCGTTGTTCGCCGCGGCGACCTCCTGCGCGGCAGCCAGCATCGGCTCGTCGTAGGTGTTCGCTACCGCAAACGAGATGTAGGCGATCTGCAACGGCTCGTCACTGGGGGCCGAGGTCTCTCCCGAGCCCGAGGCGTCGGTGGTCCCCGACGAGCACGCGGCGAGGGCCAGTGCGGCGACGGCGATCCCCGCGCCGGCGAAAATCCCCCTTCGCCGTGGGACAGCTGTGCTGAGTGGCATGACTTCTCCTGTGAAATCGGTACACGGTGGGCAGCCGCGCGACCTTCTTGCGAAAGCCGGCCTGGACAGTGTTCAGTGCTGGCGTACACTCTGCCGTGTTGCCACACTTAACGCAAGGGTTCTGATCGGCAGGTCCGCGACCGTGACCAATCCGTTGCCGGCGAGGTGAGTCACAGCCCCCAGCCTGTGGGCGGCTCGAGGAGTCCGGGCGCAAAGTGCCAATACTCGCGCAGGTGATGAACGAGCCCAGCGTCGTCGAACTCCAAGAAGAACTCCCCCGCGAGCGTCACCTCCGCACCCTCGTTGCGAAGCGTGACCCACCATTCTGCGGCCGCGTGAGTGCCGGTCACCACGGCTTTCCCCACCCGGAAGCGAATGTCGGATTGCGTCGCCGTCACACTCGACCAATAGCGATGCACCCCCTCGCGGCCGCGATACGGCTCCTCGTAGGGCTGCTCTCGGTATGTCGCATCTTCCGTGAACAGCGCAGCCGCGGCATCCGCGTCTCGCGTCTCCCACGCCTTCCGGTAGTCATCCAGCCACCTCTGGACCTGCTCGGTCGTCACGATCTTCCCCTTTCGCCACTCCATACCTCACGGTGCAGTATCACTGCACACCCTGTCGCGCTGGAACGGTCGGCGCAAGTGCAGGAGGTCGCCGGGCCACGCGACAGCCTCGGCGCGGAAGCTCCGCACCGGAATCGTGCGTCGAGATCGCCAAACCTGCGTCAGTAGACTGATCGCACCAGCGGGAGTGGTGAAATTGGCAGACACGCAGGATTTAGGTTCCTGTGCCTTCGGGCGTGTGGGTTCAAGTCCCACCTTCCGCACGCGAGGCATCCTGCCGCGCCCTTGACCGCCGACACCGACGGAACGCACGTGCACCCACTGGCTCTCATCCCCTGGCTCGACCCCGAGACGATCATTTCCGCGGCCGGCCCGTGGGCCCTGCTGGTGGTCTGCCTGATCATCTTCGCCGAAACGGGGCTGCTCGTCGGGTTCCTCTTCCCCGGCGACACTCTGCTCATCATCTCGGGATTGCTGACCCACACCAACGACGTGTTCGGCGTCAACATCTGGGTCGTGTGCTCGCTGATCGCCCTCGCCGCGTTCATCGGTGGGGAGGTCGGCTACTACATCGGACACAAGGGCGGACCTGCGGTCTTCGAACGCAAGGAATCCGGGATCTTCAGTAAGCGCAACGTCGAGCGAACCAATGCGTTCTTCGAACGTTTCGGCGGGATCACCGTGATCCTCGCCCGTTTCGTCCCGATCGTGCGCACCTTCGCTCCCGTCGCCGCAGGGGTAGGACACATGCCGTGGCGCAGATACACGCTCTACAACCTCATCGGCGCGCTGCTGTGGGGCTTCGGACTCACCATGGTGGGCTACCTCATCGCGTACATCCCGTGGGTGCGTGACCTCGTCACGGAATACATCGACATCATCTTGCTGGTCGCCGTCGGTGGTACCGCCCTGGTGGTGGCGTACCACTACTTCAGCGAGAAGTGGAAGTCTCGCAAAGAAGCCGCGTCAGGCGAGAAGCTCGAGACGGATGCCGCCGAAGCGCGCGAACTGGCTCTGGAGCCCGAGGTGTTCGACAACCGCCCCGAGGACTCCCAGTAAGACTCGGCCTCCGCTCAGCCGGACTTCTTCTGCTTGCCCGAGCCACTCTCGCGGGCGGCGCGTGAGCGCTCGACGCTCGCGCGCAGCGCCTCCATGAGGTCGATGACCTCGCCGCCCTGCTCCTCCGGCTGCTCGCCGAACGTTTCGGCAGTGTCGATCGCGTCGCCCTTCTCGAGCTTGGCGTCGATGAGGGTCCGCAACTCGTGCTGGTATTCGTCGACGAAGTCGGCGGGGTCGAAGTCGCCCGAGAAGCTCTCGACGAGGGATGCCGACAGCTCGAGTTCCTTGTCGGAGATCTTCACTGACTCGCTGAGCGACGGGAAGGCAGCCTCCCGCACCTCGTCTGCCCACAACAGTGTCTGCAGCACGAGGACATCGCCGCGCACCCGCAGCGCCGCCAGGCGCGTCTTCTGACGCAACGAGAACCGCACGATCGCGGTGCGATCCGTCTGCTCCAGCGTCTTGCGCAACAGCACATACGCTTTCGGCGACTCGGAGTCGGGTTCGAGGTAGTACGCCTTGTCGAGCGTCAAGACATCCACCTGCTCGGTCGGCACGAACTCGACGACCTCGATCTCGCGGCTGCGCTCGGAAGGAAGCGCCGCGAAATCCTCTTTCGTGAGGATGACGGTCTTCTCGCCGTCGTCGTAGGCCCGGTCGATCTCGCTGTACGGCACGACTTCGCCGTCGAGTTCGCACACGCGCTGATAGCGGATGCGGCCCCCGTCGGCGGCATGGACCTGATGCAGCGACACATCGTGGTCCTCGGTCGCGGCATAGACCTTCACCGGGACGTTGACCAGTCCGAATGTCAACGCGCCTTTCCAGATGGACCTCATCACACCAGTACACACGTTCGCGGCGCCCGGTGCCAGCATCCGACCCGTCTCAGGCACCGCGGGCTAGCCTGGGCCCATGGCGGGTCGGGAGCAGACTGTGCAGGTGCAGGGGCACCGGCTGCGCCTGACCAATCTCGACAAGGTGCTGTATCCGGCAACCGGTACGACCAAGGGCGAGGTCATCGATTACTACAGCCGCATCGCCCCCGCGATCCTGCCGCTTCTCGCGGGACGACCCGTAACCAGAAAGCGCTGGCCCGACGGTGTGGGCGATGCGGAGCATCCGGGCATGTCGTTCTTCACGAAAGACCTCGAGCGCGGCGCGCCCGAGTGGCTCCCCCGGATGCCGATCGAGCACTCCTCGGGCACGAAGACCTACCCGCTCATCGATTCGCAGGCGGCGCTCGTGTGGCTCGGGCAGGTTGCGAGCCTCGAACTCCACGTTCCACAATGGCGTTTTGGGCCGGACGGCTCCCCTGCGAACCCGGATCGGCTGGTCCTGGACCTCGATCCGGGACCCGGTATCGGGCTGGCCGAGTGCGCCGAGGTTGCGCGGCTCGTGCGAGAGATCCTGCGCGGGATGTCGCTCGAGAGCATCCCTGTCACCAGCGGCAGCAAGGGGATCCATCTCTATGCGCCGCTTCCCGGGACGCTCACGAGCGAAGCCGCCTCGAACCTGGCGCGGGAGTTGGCGCGGGCGCTCGAGGCTGATCATCCGGATCTCGTCGTGAGTTCGATGTCCAAGGCGGTGCGTGCGGGAAAAGTCTTCTTGGACTGGAGTCAGAACAACGGCAAGAAGACCACGATCAGCCCGTACTCGCTGCGAGGACGTGAGCATCCGACCGTCGCGGCTCCCCGAACCTGGGACGAACTGGAAGATCCGCAACTGCGCCACCTGCTGTTCTCGGAGGTTCTCGAGCGCGCAGCCGCGGGGATCGCACCCTTCTTCGGCACCTCGACGCCGGCCGCCTTGGACCGCTACCGCGAGAAGCGCGATGCTGCGAGAACGCCGGAGCCGGTTCCGGATGCCGGATCCCGGCCGGCCGCCCGCGGCGACGGTGATCCGCCGCGCTTCGTCGTGCAGGAACATCACGCCTCGCGGCTGCACTTCGACCTGCGTCTGGAGCGGGACGGAGTGTTGGTCAGTTGGGCGGTCCCGCGCGGGATCCCCGAGTCACCCGACCGCAACAACCTCGCGGTGATGACCGAGGATCACCCGATCGAATACCTGACTTTTCACGGCACGATCCCCCAGGGCGAGTACGGCGCCGGAACCATGACGGTGTGGGACACGGGCACGTATGAGACCGAGAAATGGCGCGCCGACGAGGTCATCTTCCGCGCCCACGGCGCCCCGGGTGGGGCGATGGATGACGTGCGGTTCGCGCTCATCCGCACCGCGGGCGACGGCGAGAAGTCGCAGTGGCTCCTCCACCGGATGAAGGACGCAGCCGCCGGTCAGGCAGGTTCGCGGCGCTCGGTCGGATCCACTGGCCGGTCCCGCGCTCAGGCGCGTCCGGCGCGAGAAGACGCCGGCAACGCCGCGGGCACCGCCCCGATGCTGGCCACCATGTCGACGCCGGGGCTTGCCGCCGGCGCAATCAGCCGCTGGGGCGGGGAGCCCTGGGTGGAGATGAAATGGGACGGCATCCGCGCAGTCGGGATCTGGGACGGGACCACCCTCACGCTCCGCGCCCGCAGCGGCAACGACATGACGGCGACCTATCCGGACCTGCAGGATGCCGCGCTGGGCGAGGCGCCGTGCGTGGTCGACGGCGAAATCGTCGCTCTGGACGAGAACGGTAGGCCGAGCTTTGCGCTGCTGCAGAAGCGAATGAACCTCGCGAATTCTGCCGAGATCGTGCGCGAGGCCGCGCGCACGCCGGTGAAGTACTACCTGTTCGACCTGCTCCAGATCGACGGGCAGGATGCCACGGCGCTGTCGTTGCGCGATCGACGCGCCCTGCTGGAGCGTCTTGCCGACGGCGCGGGCGAGCGCGTCACGGTCCCACCGGTGTTCGACGATCTGGATGCGACGCTCGACGCCGCGCGCGGGGCAGACCTCGAGGGCGTCGTCGTCAAGAACCCCGGCTCGCGCTACCGGCCCGGCGAGCGCTCGCCCGACTGGCTCAAGATCAAGCTCACCCGCACCCAGGATGTCGTCATCGGCGGCATCCGTCCCGGGCAGGGGGGCAGGTCCGGTGCCATCGGATCGCTTCTGGTGGGCATCCCGGGTGAAAGCGGTCTGCAGTATGCGGGGCGCGTAGGAACAGGCTTCACGGATGCCGCGCTTGCGACTCTGGCGCGCCTGCTCGCCCCTCTCGGAATTGACGAGAACCCTTTCGCCGACGTACCGGCGGCCGACGCGCGCGATGCGATCTGGGTGAAGCCGGAGCTGGTCGGCGAGGTCGAGTTCGCCGAGTTCACGCCCGGCGGCATCTTGCGTCACGCTCGCTGGCGCGGGCTGCGGCCCGACCGCTCCCCCGACACCGTCGTCCGGGAGGGCACGTCCTAGGCGTGAGTGGCGTCGCCCGAATCGACGTGGCCGGCGGGCTCGAGCTGGAAGGTTGAGTGCTCGACGTCGAAGTGTGAGGCAAGGCATGTCTGCAGGCGCGAGAGGATTTCGCCCGAGCGTCCAGCGGCGATGGCATGGGGATCGATGACGACGTGAGCGGTGAAGACGGGAGCTCCGCGGGTGAGCTGCCACACGTGGATGTCATGCACGGCCACGACGTCATCTGTCGAGAGGATGTGTTCCCGAATGTCGGCAACGTGCGTTCCTTTCGGCGCCGACTCCGACAGGACGTGGAACACTTCGCGGAGCAACCCGACTGCGCGCGGCACGATGAGAGCCGCGATCAGCAGCGACGCAACGGCATCCGCTGCCTGCCACCCCGTCAGCAGCACGACGATCGCTGCGACGATGACCAGCGCCGAACCCAGCAGATCGCCGAGGACCTCGAGGTAGGCGCCGCGGACATTGATGCTCGTACGTTGCGCGGCAGAAAGCAGCCACATCGCCGCGGCGTTGGCAAGAAGTCCGACGATCGCGACGATCAGCATGATGCCGCCGCGCACCTCGGCCTCACCCGGGTCGAGCAGGCGCTGGATCGCCTCGACGACGATCCACGCTGACAGGCCGATCAGCAGGACGGCGTTGATCAAGGCGCCGAAAACCTCGGCCCGTTGGTAGCCGTAGGTCTGCCGGTCGGTAGCCGGCCGAGCCGCGACGATGCTCGCGATGAGCGCGATCACGAGGGCCGCGGTGTCCGTGAGCATGTGGACGGAATCGGCCAGCAAAGCGAGCGAGCCGCTCAGGAACGCACCGACAACCTGGACGACCAGAACGACGGAGGTGATCGTGAGCGAGGCAGTCAGGAGGCGACGGTTGCTCGCGCCACGGATGCCGGGAGCGTGATCATGCACGGCACCCAGCGTAGGGGCGAGAGAAGCCCGCGGCGGCGCTCTGCGCCCAATCGGGAACGAGTCTGAGATTCATGGTCGCTAGGCGGGAGTAGGGCACAGTCGGCGCGATGGACACGCGTGTCCAAACTTACGGCCAAAACGAAACTTGTTCGGGCGGCTTCTTCAAGGCGTAACACACCTTGAAAGAAGGAGAACGAGACATGGAGAAGCCCACCCAGCTGCCCAGTGGACAGTGGCGGCAGCGCTACACCGGCCCGGACGGCAAGCGTCACAGCACCACCGACACGAGCGCCCGGAAGGTGCAGAAGAAGGCCGCTCTAGAGCTGGCCGCGATGATCGAGAAGGCCTTCGCCAAAGAGCCCGAGAAGACGGAGACCCGCTTCGACCTGTTCGCAGAGCAACATCTGCAGACCCGCCGACCTGGGGAGCCTGGTGGATACGCGGTGAGCGTGTACCCCAAGAGGCTCAACCACCTGCGAACCCTCAATCGCACTTTCGGCGCTCACAACGTTGAGGACATCACGCCCGCGCAGATCCGCGCTTGGTGGAACTCCCTGTCCGCTACCCCGGCCCAGCGTCATACCCTCTACTGGTTCATGCATCAGATCTTCGAGATCGCCCTGGATGACGAGCTGATCCAGCGGAACCCGTGTCGCGTGAAGAAAGCGCATGAGAACGGCTCGAAGGGCCGCCCGACCTTCGAGGACGACGCCGTGGAGAAGATCTACAAGGCCACCGAGGAGAAGCAGATGCGCGCCGCCGTCGCGGTCCTCCGAGGTACCGCCTTGCGCGTGGGTGAGTTGGTCGCACTCGACTGGGAGGACCTGGACTTCTTGGAGCACACGATCCCGGTGACGAAGCACTGGACGCCGTGGGGCATCCAGCCCGGGACGAAGACAGGCCCCGAGCACGCCCGCACCATCGCGATGCCCGCCTGGGTGCAGGACGTGCTCGAAGACCTCTTCCGCGGGTCGGATGGGGAGGGTCCGATCTTCCGCAACATGCGCGGGGGGCGGCTGTCTGTGGATGGCATCGAGAAGCGCTTCCGGGAGATTCGGAAGAAGGCCGAGCTGCCCACGATGCACCTCCATGACATCCGCCACACGGCGCTCACGGCGTACGCCCGACAGCCTGGCGTGACGCTGAAGGACCTCATGGAGTTTGGGGGCCATCGCTCCGAGCGTGTCGCGATGAAGTACCAGCACGCCTCGCACGAGCGTGCCGTCCAACATGCCGCCACCTCCATGGTCCCTCGCTGGGTGAAGGCCAAGCAGGACAGCTAACCGGGATGCAGTGCAGCTAACGCCGCTGAGCCCGATGTGCTAACCAACCTCGGCCCAGGGCGAGACTCCTCGATCTACTACGACTGAGATCGTGCGGGGACTGGATGCAGTCCTCTGAGAATTCGTGACCTGAGCGCGACTCCGGTGGGCACCTATGTGCTAACCGGAGTCGCGCTCATCATTCGCACAGACGCCCGAAGCTTCATTCTCGACTCAAAGGTTGCCCAAGCATCGCGAGGTTCCTGGCCGATATCACGTCGAAAGACGACCCAGAGGGGCTCACAAAGGGTGACGCCCCCGGTGTAGGAGCCGAGGGCGTCAGAAGGTTGGTTGACCTATGTCAAGTATACGCGTCCCCCATGAAGGACCAGAGACCCACACTGTTGACTCGTCTTGTGAGTCTCCAGCAGGTGTGACACCCCCCTCAGTTAGTCATTTCCTCGCGATCTACAGCGTTAGGAAGAGACTTCGTGAATGCATCATCGGTTGGGCTTGTAACCTGCCTGACTGTCATCTGTGCGGCAAGCGCATAGCGCGCAGAGCACGGGCGGACATGCTGGCGAAGTTCGAGAATCATCCCGAGTGCATCTCTCTTAGGTTCTCCGTCGAGCTAACACGTGATCTCGATCAGGGCTATGAGGACCTCAGCCGAGCACGCACCCAGTTCATGAAACTGGCCTGCCTCAGTCGCACATCTCTTGGCTATCTCCGCTCGACCGAGGTGACCCGAGTCCATGCCCGCTGGAATTGGCACGACCACGTTGTGGTGATTCCTCGTGAGAATGCTCGCGCAGAGGCTCGCCGACTTCTTGATCTGTGGGATGACGCCTGCCGTCAGATCGGCCTGGAGCCCTCCTCTCACGACCGTGGAGAGAGCGAGACACCCGACGCCATCAAGTACGTGCTCAAACGGCGTCTGGGGCGCGGTGGTGGCTCTCTTCGTGACCTCCTAGAGCGAGCAGCCCGAGGGGATGCCGACGCGGCTGAGGACTACCTGGCGTGGGACGCCTGGAGACAGCGGAATCCCCACGCTCGGTTCCGTCACTCGTGGATCGCCTCAGGGAGCCAGCGGCAGAGTGAACCGCGCGATCAGACCCAGACGGAAGTGCCAGATTCGGATCTGGCCCAGATGGCCCTTCTCGACAGTCTGGGCGCCGGAACGAACGCGCAGCAGATGTTCATGCTGGGGCTTTCGCGCCGGTCGATTCAGCGGCGACGGTCTTACTTCCCGCCTGCACGCCCTGGCCTCATCCCCTACCGAGTCACTCATGCGGACTAATCCGTCCCGGAACGTGGCCAATACCTGATCGAGGTTGTGCTAACCAAGAGCCCCGAGATCCACGCCTGAAAGCGGACGCATTGACGAAAGTTCGACTTTTGCGTCACATTTGGCGCCTTGAGGCCGAGATAACTAGATATGGGAACGATTCAGCGTCAGCGCACCGGCACACCGACGTGCTCAGTCTGCGGTCACGATGAGGCAGACGCCCTCATGAGGGAACTGACAAACGGCGAGCGCGTAGCCGACGTGGCAGCGCGGTACGAAGTCAGCGCCGCTGCGATCTACCGGCACCAGCGCAACCACGCGGTAGTCCTGGCGGCCTTTGATATCGAGTCCGACTCCAGCTTGTCGTTGGTGGATCGCCTCGTCGGCATCATGGACAGGGCTCGCGCAGCCTCCAAGGTGGCCTACGAGCGAGGGGACCTCAGAACCGGAGCCCTAATCGGGGACGCAGCTGTTCGCGCAGCCAACAGCCTCCAGAACTTCGGAGTGGACAGCGAGAAGATCGCCACCGATATCCGCAAGGCCAACGACATCCGGCGACAAGCACTCGACCTCTCACGAAGCATCGAGCACTTCGTAGCGACCTACCCACAACAGGCTGAACCTTTGGCTATCGCCGCTGAGGCTGTCGGGGCACATGATCTCGCAGCCGCATTCCGCGAAGAAGATTCTGACCACGCACCCGACACCGACGAGAAGATTCTGGAGAAGCACCAATGAACGAGCCGACCACCTCTGAAGAAGATGTCGAGATCCTCGCAGACGACGCCGAACCCTGGCACGTCGGAGACGAGGTGACCGTCACCCATGCCGGGCTGAGCCTTCCCTGGGGCATCCCAGGCTTCGGGAACACCGTGTGCCGGAGAGGCGACGTACTCAAGGTCACCCAGGACACGATCAAGCACCGGCAGGACATCCTGCACCTGATCAACAGCCCCGATGCGCAGATCGAGAGATTCGGTGAGATTCGCATCCTCCGAGGTCGGCACGACATCCCCGCCTGGACCAAGCAAGGTGACGCTGAGTGGATTCTTGCCCGCAACGCCGCCCGCGACCTCGCTCACCAGATCATCGACCCGACCGAGCGCGCCGAGGCCTTGCGTGAGGTGAGCCGGAAGTTCGGCCCCGGCCCGACCACCTCGACCTCGACCGAGATCCGCAACGTCTCGCAGCAGCGCCGCCTGGCCGACGACGCGCACAACCGTGCCCTGCACGGGCGCTACGTGATCCAGAGCCTCGCGGAGTGAGCCATGGCCGTGCAGCACGTCACCGTCGCCGGAAACACCTACGCAGCCCCCGGTGACGCCCCCGCGATCTTGAGGCGCCACCTCGGACATCACGGCATCCGACAGGTGGCAGCAGCATGACCACTTCCGCCGGACATGGAGCCCCCGTGAGCCCTACTCTCGACAGGGCTTCCGACTGTCAGAAGCTAGCAGCTGGGCACCCCCGCCTCCTCCCTGAGCCGACGATCTCCGGGCCTCAGCGCATCACCGTGGGAGGCACTGAGTACAACATCCCAAAGAACGCCGGGGTCGCGTACACCTGCGGCAGTCAGATCGCATACGTCCTCCATCAGGCACGTTTGCACTGCTTCGTCTCGACCGGCGAGCTGAGCATCCCCGCGAGCCTCAGGTCGCGCATCGCCTCGATGCACTTCGGCGCCAACCGTCCACCAGCCCAGACCTAGCTACCCCCGCGCCGGGACGTCTGTCTCCTGCTTTCCTCTTCAGGGCATCCCGGCGCGGGTCCCCGCCGTCGATCTCCCTTCATCGTCGGCACCGGGCCGCTCCCGGCCCCAGATAAGCCAGGAGCGGTCCTCCCTCCCCCGCGACCCCGGACGACGAGATGAATGCCGAGACCGCCTGGAGTCATCTCCAGAGGGCGCTCGCGTCTTCCGAGCCAGCATGCCGAGGTGACGACCGTTTCATCGGGGACGGTCGAGGCGGCGCACAGACAGCCGATCTCGTGACCATCTGCACAGACTGTCCGATCCGGCCTCAGTGTCAGGACTACGCCGTATCGCTTGGGTTCCGCATCGCCGGATTCTGGGCTGGCAGATGGCGCGGCAAGTACCTCACTGAAGCCGAGGATCTCGCCGTCTGAGTCACCTTCGACGGGCTGTTTCATACACACGATAATGTCAGTTATCATGTGCTTATGAGCGACCTCGCGACCTATCCCACATCCAACGCCGAGCGTCACGGGGACCTGGGCGGTTCGTGGCTCATGTCCCTCCCCTCGACCAACACGCAGCGGGCCTATCGCCGTGACCTCGTGGAGTGGTTCGCGTTCCTCGACGCCCGCGACCTCGACGCCCTCACCGTGGAGCGCCGACACCTCGACTGGTGGCGCAACTGGCTGACCGACACCGGGAGCGCTCTGAGCACGGTCGCGCGCAAGCTCGCCGCGATCTCGTCGTTCTACCGTTACGCCCTGGCCGAGAACGTGATCGTCGCGAACCCCGCGCAGCTCGTCACCCGGCCCAAGGTGGACCCCGACCACTCCGCTACCAACGGCATGACGCAGCAGCAGGCGCACGACCTCCTCGACGCAGCTCGCGAGGACGACCCCCGCTCTCTCGCGCTCGTGTCGCTCCTCCTCGTGACCGGCGCACGCCTGGCTGAGGTGCTGAACGCCCGCGTCGATGATCTCCAGCACGACACTGGGCACCGCGTGCTCGTCATCCGTCGCAAGGGCGGCATGGTGGCCAAGCTCGCCCTTCCGCCGCTCGTCGTGGACGCCCTGGGCACCTACCTGGGCCAGTCCGCAGCAGAGGGGACGCAGCTCGTCACGACCGACGCGGCGAGCGCGAACCCGCTCATCTTCACGACCCGCACCGGCAAGGCCTGGGCGGCATCCGAGGCCTTCCGCACCGTGCAGCGACTCGCTCGTCGCGCGGGCATTGAGGGCTCGATCTCGCCCCACTCGCTCCGCCACACGCACGGCACGCTCGCCCTGGACAACGGCGTCACCCTGCACGACCTCCAGGACTCGATGGGCCACGCCGACCCCCGCACGACGCGCCGCTATGACCGCGCTCGTCGCCGCCTGGAGAAGTCCTCCGCCTACACCCTGGCCAACGTACTGAGCTGAGGCCTAACTGACTTTCGACTCCACCTCCGCCAGCAGTAGGCCTGCTTGATACTCCACCCACGGTTCGAGCTTCAAGCGCAGCGTCTCACTGACCGTCGGGGCAAGCTCCCGATGCCAGACTTCCAATGCCTCGCCGCCCCGCGAAGGCACGCATACGAAGTCCGGCCCAGTATGCCCAGGATCACGGACGAAGATCTGCATCCCGCGGTAGATCTGGAACTTCATGGGCCACGACGCGGACGCGTGAAGGGCGAACTCCCCGTTCTTGCCGATAGACCTGTATCCCTCGGGCGCACTGGGCCGAGGACCAGGATGAACACTCGACACGACGCCGCGCACCAGCTGTGCTGGAAGGTCGAGACTCGCCAAGAATGAGTTGGTGCCGTCGGCAATGGCCTTACGCAGGCGGGCAGCAGCGGCCAGAGTCTCCTCCGAGATACCCGTTCCTCCGAAGAAAGCGGATATGCGCCGCACGGACGAGTCCATGGTTATGCCCGCGCGCTGCAAGTGACTCCGAACTATCCCGACCGCGTCGAGCACACGGGCTTCGATGAAAGTTACGAAGTCGGCAGGGTCGCCATCGTCCGCCTTCTCCAAAGCATCAAGGTAGGCATTTCGCTGGTCAGCAAAGACGACAAGCGGCACTCCCGGCTGGCGATAGAGGTAGACGCTCGCAAGCGCTCGTGCGACGCGTCCGTTGCCGTCGGGAAAGGGGTGGATGCACACGTATGCGTAGTGTGCATACGCGGCCTGCAAGACCGGGTGGGCGGCTAGGAAGCTCTCCGAGCGAAGCTGTTCCACCAGCCTGTGCATCTCGGGGGCTGTTTCGAGAACTGGTGCATATTGATGAATCTCGCCCGTCGCGCGATTAGTCGGACTGTTCGGCATGCTTTTGTACTCGCCAAGGGGCAGGGGCCGTTCTTGCGCACCGATCTCCGTGTAGACGGTGTATGTGTCCTGAGACTTGCAGATGATCGAGTGTAGTTCGCGAATCCAGACCTCTGAGATCTCAACCGCTCGCGTCGATGCGTCGAGCACATACTCGTACGCCCCTAGTGCGTCGTTGATGGCTCCCACGGCCCGGGCGCCCTTTTGTTCGAGCGTTGCCTCCCATGCTGCCGCTTGCGTCGCGATAGTTCGGGTGAATCCTCTATCTACGGTGTACAGACCCTCGATAGCGCCAGTATCAACTGCCGCGTATCGCGTGGCGACATCGAGCGCCGCCGAGAGTTGCTGTTCTGTGGCGCCGGACCTCGAAGCGGCCAGCAGGTCTGCGTACCGATCCGCGACACTGGAGTCGAAGATGCCGTCGAACCAGTCAATGAAGTCTGGTATCGGCCTATAAAAGTTGCCGCGGGCAAGTGCGCTCATGAGGATGACAGTATTGGAACGGCAGTCGGTAAGCGCAGATCGGCGTGCTGACGGCGCCCACTCACCCCGCAGCTGCAGACTGTCTGCATGAAACCAGGCGAGCGCATTCCCCTGATTACCGCGTCGGCAGACGCTTTGCTTCCGAGGCTCGACGACGACGCTGCAATTGTTCTTCACCAGTTCGGAGCGGACCTCGGCGGCAGCTATACGAGCGAGCCGAGTACCAGGAAGGCCTGGCTGCGGTGGACTATCGGAGAACTTGATGACGAGAGTCTGCATGCTCTGCATGACTTTCTCGTCGGACGCGACCAGGCGCCGGTCTCAGTCTCAGTCGATGATGACCCCTGGGGCGACCAGCCGCTGCGAGTCTTCCTCTCGCACAAATGGGAGGACGCCGAGTGGGTCGCAAGCCTCCGGGATGTGCTCGCGAAGTACGGGACGACCGCCTTCGTGGCGCACAAAGACATCACGCCTTCAAGGCAGTGGCGCGAAGTCATCAAGGCAGGGCTCCGCTCGTGCCACATGCTCGTTGCAGTTCTTCACGAGGACTTCCATAAGAGTCAGTGGTGCGACCAGGAGGTGGGCTGGGCTCTCGGAAGAGGAATCCCCGTCGCGACCATCCGACGGACTCTGGATTTCGAGCGTGGCATCGATGGATTCATGGAGGAGGTGCAAGATATTCAACTCGACCCAAGCAAGGGAACGGGCGAGTGGCGCGCGGCACAGGAAGTGTTTCGTGCCGCCGTGCGCTCAGTCAAACCACCCGAGCTTGTGCGTCGCGCTCTGGCGGAAGCAATGGTGACCTCGCCCAACTTCGAGAACTCCCGTAACCTCTGGCCAAGGATTCAGCGGCAGGAGCAATGGGAGCAGGAAAGCCTAGATCGACTCAAGTTCGCCGTCCAAACCAATCGTCAAGTCTATGAAGCGAAGGTCGCCGAGCGTCGTCTCCCCGAACTAATAGCAGAGCTGGTCGAGCAGTTCGAGCCCCAGCCGACGACATGGAACTCAGACGATACCCCGTTCTAGCCGCACATCAGTGAAGGCTGTGGGACGACGCTCTCGGAGCGATGCCTCAGCTCGCGACCCGCAATGCGCGTCCTGCCTTGCAGTGCGCGTGCCTCTTACCCGCGCTCAGTCCAACACCGAGAAGAACTCGCTCGCGCTCACCCCGAGGGCACGAGCAATGCGCACCCACGTGGCCACCGTGCCCATCCGTTCCGCCCTTTCGAGCGAGATGACACCTCGTCGGCTGAGCCCGGAGGCCTCGGCCAGTTGCTCGTACGTGAGCCCGCGTTCCGCGCGAAGCCGCTTCATGTTTGCTGGAAGACGCGAGAGGTCGGGATCGGCTGTGGACACAGCCATCTACTCCACTAAAGTGATCCCCAAAGCACAGTGCACAGCTGTGCACTGTGGGAGATTCATGAAACGCTACGCAACGGCCAGCATTTCCATCGCTATCGTCGGCTCGATATCGCTCACGGGGTGCGGCGTGGTTCAACTGCGCGACGTGGAGGGTCAGGCGCCTACAACGTCCTCCCCTACGCCCACCGCCCAGGTGAGCCTGGACCCAAACGCACCCGTCTGCTACGCATTCACGGAACTCTCCGAGCAGCTAGAACCGGCGATCATGGCTGGAACAATGACGCAGGCCCAATGGAGCGACTTCGGTGCGGAGGTAGACCGCATCGGTCTCCTTGCCGAAGGCACTGTACGCGATCGCATCCTCGCCCTCACTGAGGATTGGCCGTCGCTTGGAGATCTGATCTACGGCGACAAAGCGACCGAATTCCTCGATGACTGGGCAGGGGCTCTACGTGCGTGTTCGGCTGATCTGGGCATCTGATCCCCGTCTGCCGCCCGAGCGCTTCGCCCGCACGGGCCGCCTCAACGATTCCGGAGCCTTTGTGCGGCGAGCGCGTCGGCTACGGTCGATTCGTGGCCGAGCCCAACGACTGGATACCTCTTCCCGATGCTGTCGCCGCATTGCTCGGTCGCGTCGTCTTCTACGCCACCTGGCTCGATGACATCCTCGGGGAAGCAGTTGTGCTCGCAACCCCGGACGCCGACCACCTCGCCGAGTCCACGCCAGATTGGGCAGCCAGCGGAGACCGCCTTGTGCGCGCGGTGCGGTCGATGCCCATTCCGGGGGATCTCACCGAGAAGATGGCCGACTACCTGGAAAGCCTGAACGGCTGGAGAAACCTTCTCGTGCATGGCGTCTGGCTGTGGCAGGACGATCACGTCATGGTCATGAAGCGCGCTCTCGGGAAGGGAGAGCGGCACGTCGATTACGGGACCCTCAGCTATGACCAAATCGAGAAGGTGGTATCGGACTACCAGCACATAGGCGGCATTGCAGATCGACTGGTGACAATCCTGAGGCGTCGGCAGCCGCCCTACCCGGAGCGCTACCGGTGTCCAGACGACGGCACCGTGTACGGAGCCACCATCGTGGACGACGAAATCATGCAGTTGTGTCCGGCGTGTGGACGTACGGCGAGTGCACGCCCGCCAACTAGCTGACCGTGTCCATTTCGTGTCCAACTCCATGGACACGAGGTAGCCTAAGCGACGAGGAAGCCGCCCCATTTTCTTGAAAGATCAGGCTCTCCCGGCGAAAACCGGGAACGAGTCTGATTCTCGCTTCCGGGACGTGTGTCAGAGCGCCGACAACAGCGGCGCGAGGGCGATGAACGCTTGGGCGCGGTGCGACGCTGCGGTCTTCTCCTCGGGGCTCCACTGGCCTACCGTGCGCTCCGCGCCCGCTTCCTGGCCGTCGGGGATGAAGATCGGGTCGTAACCGAACCCGCCGTCGCCGCGCGGTTCGGTGGCAAGGCGCCCGTGCCAGCGCCCCTCCACCACATGCTCCATGGCGAAGGCGGTCGACCCCGGTTCGGGGACGACCAGCGCGATGGTCGACACGAAGGATGCCTTCCGGTGCGGGTCCGCGATGTCGGAGAGCTGATCCAGCAGCAGACGCATGTTCGCGACGGCATCCTTCTTGTGGCCCGCCCAGTACGCCGAGAAAATCCCCGGCGCGCCGCCCATCACGCTGACGGCAATGCCGGAGTCATCGGCGAGCGCTGCAAGCCCGGTGTGGCGGGCAGCTGCCCGCGCCTTGATCAGGGCGTTCTCGGCGAAGTTGACGCCATCCTCGACGGGCTCGGGTCCGTCGTAGCCGATGACGTGCAGGTCGGGGCGGGTCGCCGCGACGATCCGGCCGAACTCGGCGACCTTGTGGGGATTGTGGGTTGCCAGGACGATCTGCTGCGGCATCCGGTCACTCACCCGAAGCGAGGGTGTCGGTCTGAATGTCACGCAGGGTCGCGCAGCCTGACAGCCCCAGCTCGAGAAGCGCATCGAGCTCCCGCTTGTCGAAGGGCGCACCCTCGGCAGTGCCCTGCACCTCGACGAACAACCCGCGCCCCGTCACCACGACGTTCATGTCGGTCTCGGCGCGGACGTCCTCGACGTAGGCCAGGTCGAGCATCGGCTCACCGTCGATGATGCCGACCGAGACGGCAGCCACCGAGTCGAGCAGCACCTGCGATTTCTGACCGATGAACTTCTTGCGCCGCCCCCATTCGATGGCATCGGCGAGCGCCACGTAGGCCCCCGTGATGGCGGCGGTTCGGGTTCCTCCGTCGGCCTGCAGCACGTCGCAGTCGATCACGATCGTGTTCTCACCGAGCGCCTTCGTATCGACCACTGCCCGCAGCGCCCGGCCGATCAGGCGAGAGATCTCGTGTGTGCGGCCACCGATCTTGCCCTTGACGCTTTCGCGGTCGTTGCGATCGTTGGTGGCCCGAGGCAGCATCGCGTACTCGGCGGTAACCCAGCCCTTGCCCTTGCCGGTGAGCCAGCGCGGCACACCGTTGGTGAAGGATGCCGTGCACAGCACGCGGGTTCCGCCGAAGCTGATCAGCGCTGATCCCTCTGCCTGGGCGGACCAGCCTCGTTCGATCGTGACAGGACGCAACTGGTCGATGGTGCGACCGTCAGCGCGGGTGATCTCGCTCATGCGGGTTCTCTTTCCGGGTCGGTGCTCCGCGTCGGGCGAAGCGGCGGTCAGTGCGGCAGGTCAGGGCCGCAGGTCGATGGCTCCGGTCTGCACGAGGCGCACGTCTCGCACCTCGCGGCCCATGAGCCGGTGGGCAAGGCGCACGAACTCGTCAGCCGAATCACCGGTTGCTTCGTACGTGTGGGTTGCAGCAGCATCCGTTGCCGCCAACAGATCCCGACTCACGAGCTGCCGGTACACGTCGTTGGCCGTCTCGGTGTCGCTGGAGACGAGTGAGACATCCGGTCCCATCACATAGCTGATGGCACCCTTCAGGAACGGGTAGTGCGTGCAACCGAGCACGAGCGTGTCGACGCCGGAGTGCCGCAGCGGCGCAAGGTATTCCTCGGCGACGGCCAGCACCTCGGGCGTGTCGGTTTCGCCAGCCTCGACGAACTCGACGAAGCGCGGACACGCCTGCGCGAACACCGTGAGGCGGTCATTTACCTCGAGCATGTCTTGGTACGCGCGCGAGCCGATCGTGCCGCTGGTGCCGATGACCCCGATCCGCCCCGACCGGGTCGTCGACATCGCCGTCCGGACGGCAGGCCCGATCACCTCGACGACGGGGACGTCGTAGCGTTCGCGCGCATCGCGCAGTACCGCGGCGGACGCGGTGTTGCAGGCGATCACGAGCATCTTCACGCCCTGCGCGACGAGGGTGTCGAGCACCTCGAGCGAGTACCGACGCACATCGGCGATGGGCTTGGGTCCGTAGGGCGAATGGGCAGTGTCACCGATGTATAGCAGCGACTCGCGAGGCAGCTGATCGGAGATGGCCCGTGCCACGGTGAGCCCGCCGACACCGGAGTCGAAGATCCCGATCGGCGCGTTGTTCACGGTGCACCAGCCTACGCCAGCGCTCGTCTCCCAGCCGCCGGGCGGCGGAGTGGGATGGATGCCGCGGCGGCCGCTTCACTAGGCTGACGCGCATGACAGCATCCGTCAGCACGGCACTGCTCACCGACCGGTACGAACTGACGATGCTCGATGCGGCCCTCCACGACGGCACCGCCTCGCGCCGCTGCGTGTTCGACGTCTTCGCGCGACGCCTGCCCGGCGGCCGCCGGTTCGGCGTCGTGGCGGGCACTGGGCGGCTGCTGAGCCTGTTGCGCGACTTCCGGTTCGGCGACGACGAGCTGCGTTTCCTGCGCGACGAGCGGGTCGTGGATGCCCAGACCCTGCGCTTTCTCGAGGAGTACCGCTTCACGGGGTCGATTCACGGGTACCGGGAGGGCGAGCTGTACTTCCCGGGGTCGCCGTTGCTGACGATCGAGGGCACCTTTGCTGAGGCGGTCATTCTGGAGACCCTTGCCCTGAGCGTCCTGAACTACGACTCCGCGGTAGCTGCCGCGGCGGCACGCATGAGCATCGCCGCCGGTGACCGGCCCCTCGCCGAGATGGGCTCACGGCGCACCGGCGAATGGTCGGCCGTCGCTGCCGCGCGGGCGGCATTCATTGCGGGATTCGGCGCGACGAGCAATCTGGAGGCCGGGCACCGGTGGGGCATCCCGACCATGGGTACTGCAGCGCACAGCTGGACGCTGCTCCACGACACCGAAGCCGACGCGTTCGCGGCGCAACTGCGGGCCCTCGGCGACCAGACCACACTTCTCATCGATACGTACGACATCGAGACGGGCGTGGACACAGCGATCAGGGTCGCCGGAACGGGGCTGGGCGGGGTACGGATCGATTCGGGGGACCTTCCGATCGTCGCGGCGCAGGTCCGGCGGCAACTCGATTCCCTGGGTGCTCACGACACGCGCATCACCGTCACAAGCGACCTTGACGAGTTTGCGATCGCCGCGCTGGCGGCATCCCCGGTGGACGCGTACGGCGTCGGTACGGCGCTGGCCACCGGTTCGGGCTCGCCGACGGCGGGCCTGGTCTACAAGCTCGTGGCACGCCAGGATGCCGGCGGTGCGTGGATCCCGGTGGCGAAGACCTCGACCGCCAAGGCGTCGCTGGGCGGGCGGAAGACGGCTTTCCGAATCCTCGAGCACGGAATCGCCCGCGAGGAACTCATCGTCGTCACCGAAGGCTTCGAGCACACCGAAACGCCGACGCCGCCGTCGAACGCCCGCGCCCTGCAGGTTCCGCTCGTCGCCCACGGCGAGATCGATGCAGCAGCCGAGGGACCCGGCGGAGTCAGCGCCGCCCGTGAACACCACGCACGCGTACGGGCCGAACTCCCTCTGACGGCTCTCGCGCTCAGCCGCTCGGAGCCCGCCCTCGAGACCGCCTACCAGACGGGCTGACTGCGTGAGCGGGTGGGCTCAGTTCTTCATCCGCTCGTAGATCTCTTTGCACGTCGGGCACACCGGAAACTTCTCGGGGTCGCGCCCGGGGGTCCACTTTTTGCCGCAGAGCGCCTTGACCGGCTTGCCGGTCAGAGCCGACTCGAGGATCTTGTCCTTCTTGACGTAGTGCGAGAACCGCTCGTGGTCCCCGGGTTCGACGGTCTCTTCGCGAAGGAGCTCTTCGAGCTCGCGATCGAGGGTCGCAAGTCCGCCCTGGTCGGGGCTGTCCAGCGGAGTGCTCATGGACAGTCAGTGTAGTCCGGGCATCCGGCCGCGGCTCGGGTTCTCGCGGCTCGAATGCCGCAGGAACAGCCGTTCAGAAGAGCCGTCAGGATGCCTCGGCGAACTCCATGATCCGCCCGGTTCGTCGGGTAAAGACCGCTGCCCCGATGGCGACGCCCAACACGAGCACGACAAGACCGGTAGCAACCCCCACCCACAGGGCAAGCGAGGCAGCCTCGATCGTGCGCGTGAGCGCGAGCCAGGTCCACCACAGGCTCGGTGCTGACACGGCGAGCGCGCCGATCATCACGAGGGCTTGGGGCACAGCTCCACTCGACCCGGTGCGCTGCGGCTGCTGGAACGGGCTCTCGCCCGGAGGTGTGACGGGGTAAGGCGACGCCGCCGAGGCGATACTCGACAGGCCGAGCCCCGAGAAGAACAGCGACGCGCACACGCCGACGATCGCCGGCGCGATCGCCCATCGCCCATGGAGGGCGACAGAGATCGGGATGCCGATGGCCAGCACGGGGATGGCGATGACCAGGATCGGAACGAGGCGCCCGACGCGGTCGGGCAAGCCCCGCAGGCCGCTCGCTACATGCATCCAGATCGCCGTCGAGTCGTACGCGAGATCGTTGTGGGGCAACCAGCCGAAGAAGAGCGCGACGAACAGGATCGGCACGAGCGCCGCGACGTTCGCGGGGACCCCCGCGATCAGGAGCGGCACGACAGTGGCCACCGCTGCGACGGGGATCACGAGTGTGTTCACGAGGTAGCGCCTGTCGCGCAGCCAATACACCAGGCTCCGAGCTGCGACGGCTCCCCCGGGGGTCCCCGGGACGACGCTGAACCAACCGAGTCCGCCCCGCTCGCGCGTGGTCAGGGGCTTTTCGATGCTCGAGAGGAAGTGACGCACTAGCGCGAGCCACGCAAACCCCAGCGCGACAACGGTTGCCAGAGCGATGATCAGGGCGAGAACGCCGGATGCGTCGCCCCGCGTGAACAACAGTGGGAACGCCCACGCAGCGCCGATGGGAGTGAAGCTCAGGATGTCGACGACCTGCTGCAACGGGCCAGGAACGGTGCCGCGCCAATCGAGGGACGCCAGGAAGACGCCCACCGGGACGACGATGACCAGTACCGCGACCAGAAGAAGGCCGGAAAGTTCTCGCGAGCGGCGATCACCGAAGATGATGCCGGCAACCCCGAGCGCGACGCGGGCAAACAGTACGCACGTCGCCACCCCAATCACAACGGCGATGATCGCCGCACCGACGGTGGCTCCGGCGGCGACCCAGACAACAGCCGCACACACCGCGAGGGCGGCCAGGCCCAGGACGGGGACGCTGAACAGCCCCGCGAGCGCGAGCGCTCCCGCGAGAGGCTCGGGAGCCAGGGCGAAGACACGGAATCGACGCGGATCGAGCGGATCGGTCACCGCGGAAACGATGGGCGCCACGGCGAAGGCGAGCGTGAGGGTCGCACCGCAGAAGATGGTGATGGCCCCGACAGCTGCGGTCGAGGACTCTTGTACGCGCAGCAGCGACCAGCAGGCGGCAACCGTCGCCGCCAGCAACAGCAGCGCACCGACGATTCCTCGCGTGACCTTCTGCGGATCTCCCCGGAAAGCACCCAGCAGCAGCGCGATCCTCAGTCGGAGAACGTGTGCAACCACTCGAGGCCCTCCAGCTCGCCCGCCCCGCCGACGAGTTCGACGAACCGCTCTTCCAAGCTGGCCTCGCCACGCACCTCGTCGATCGTGCCCTCTGCCACCAGGGAACCGGCGACGATCACGGCGACGCGCGAGCACACCCGCTCGACGAGCTCCATCCCGTGGCTGGAGAGGATCACTGTCCCGCCGTGCGCGACGTACGCCTGCAAGATGTCGAGAATCGCCGCGCTCGAGACCGGATCGACGGCTTCGAACGGTTCGTCGAGCACCAGGACGCGGGGCGAGTGGATGAGAGCACCGGCGAGCATGATCTTCTTGGACATGCCCGCCGAGTAATCCGACACGACCCGGCCGAGCGACTCTGTCAGATCGAACGCGCGGGCAAGGTCGATGGTGCGCCGCTCGACCTCGGCCGGCGGGAGGCCCCGCAGTGCGCCGTAGTAGTAGAGCAGCTGGCGGCCGGTCAGCCGGTCGAAGGTGCGGAACCGGTCAGGAAGCACACCCATGAGGCGCTTGGCTGCGACGGGCTTGGCCGCGGCATCCACGCCCGCGATCGTGATGTCGCCCGAATCGGCGCGGAGCAGGCCCGCGATGATCGACAGGGTCGTCGTTTTCCCCGCCCCGTTGGGCCCCACGATCCCATAGAAGCTGCCGACGGGGACCTCGAGGCTGATCCCGTCCAGCGCCTGCAGATCTCCGAATGACTTCCGGATGCCGCGCAGCACCAGCGCCGGCACCGGCGCCGCATCGTCTGCTTCGACGGGCACAAGGTCTGTCGACCCGGTGATCGTGGCTACTGCCTGCTCGGCAGCATCCACGGGGTCATCCGCCACAGCGTCATCTTCCGGGGCGGGCTCGTCTGCTGGGGCAGGCTCGTCTTGTTCCAGGGCTGCCTCGTCGGCGTCCGAACTGGAGATCTGGTCGACCTCATCCCGGGTCTCGCTCGCTGCGATGGATTCCAGCGCAGCCTCGAGCGCAGGATCGACCGGCGTGCCATCGACCGCGGCGTCCTCGGGCGCAGGGGGCGGCGTGCCCTCCGACTCAGAGGGCTTCGGTGCTGCGGCGGGGCGCTTCCGCGCAGTCGCGGGTCGCTGCGCCGCAGGGCGCCGTGGCGCGCGGGGACTGGAGCCCGACGTCTTCGAAGCGGGCGCGCGTGAACTGGAGGTCTTTCGCGGGGCGCGTGGCGCGCGCGGCGACGCGGGCTTCTTCGCGGATCCCTCCCCCGGGGTCTCGCCGGACTCGCCGGAGGACTCGTCGGGAAGATCCGTCGCCTCAGTCACCGCTCCAAACTATCAATCGACCTCCGCCTCAGCCCCCCGATGACACTCGATGCCAGGCGGATGCCCAGCCGGAGCGCTTAAGATCGCCCCATGGCCGACAAGGTCCATCAGATCCATTCGCTACCGGATGACGCCCCCTGGTCGGGTGGGCTCCCTCCGGAAGGGTCGGACGAGCACCCGATGTTCATCCGAGCGCTTGATCGCGTGCTGGCAATTCAGCGGCCCGTTGTTCTGGCTCATTTGCGCAGCATCCGCCTTCGCCAACCGAACGCGACCTCCGCGCAGATCATCCGCACTCTTGAGCGCCGGTACCTGGCCGCCGTGACCACCGGAGGCGCGGCAGTGGGGGCCACGGCTGTGGTTCCGGGCATCGGTACCGGCGTCACTCTCGCCCTCAGCGGGGTCGAGACCATCGGGTTCCTCGAGGCGACCACCCTCTTCGCGCAGTCAGTTGCGGAAGTGCACGGCATCCCGGTGTCCGATCCCAACCGCGCCCGTGCGCTCGTGCTGACACTGATGCTCGGCCAGGAAGGCGTCGACCTCGTCTCGCAGTTGGCGAACCAGGCGACCGGTCGCGGACCGACGCGCTCGACCTACTGGGGCGAGATGGTCACCAAGACGATCCCGAAGGCAGCGATGGGGCCGATCGTCGATCGCCTCAAGACCACCTTCGTCCGCCAGTTCGCCGCCCGGGGCGGCGCGTCCTGGATTGGCAAGGCTCTCCCGTTCGGCATCGGCGCGGCAATCGGCGGCGCCGGCAACCACATTCTCGGCCGGCGGGTCCTCACGGGATCCCGCCGAGCCTTCGGTATTCCGCCGCAAGCGTTACCCCCAGAAACCGAGCCGCTGCCGGGCGCCCGCCGTATCGAGCACTCGGCAGTTTCGGTCGCGCGCCGCGCCGGTTCTGCGGTGGGCACAGGCGTGGGGCGGGGCGCGAGCGCGATCGGCAGCAGTGTCTCGAAAGGAACGACAGCTATCGGCGGTGCAGCTCGAAGCATCACGCGTCGTCCCCGGAAAGGCGAAGACACACAAGCGACCGACGCCGCCCCGGAGTAGTCTGGGGCGGCGTCGGTCGGGCTCGCCAGGTCTGACGTGACCGAGCCTTAGGCCGTGCTCACGAACCGAGCTGTCCGAGCGTCACGTCCACCGTGCGGGTCTGACCGTCGCGAACGAAAGTCACTGTCGCGTCGCTTCCGGCCGCTGCAGCACGCACCTGGGCGGTGAGATCGGTCGCGTCCGAAATCGGCACACCGTTGAAGCCCGTCACGATGTCGCCGGCCTGCAGGCCGCCGCGCTGGGCCGCGCCACCGTCGGTCACGTCGGCGACGTAGGCACCGGTGATGGTGGAGCCCTGAATCATCGCGGCGTTCTGCACGCTCGCACCGAGCAGTCCGTGCGTTGCCGAACCGGTGTCGATGATCTCTTGCGTCACACGCTCGACGACGTTCGAGGGGATCGAGAAGCCGACGCCGATGGAGCCGGCCTGGCCCGAGGATCCGCCCGCGGAAGCGATCGCAACGTTGATGCCGATGAGCTTGCCGTCGGAATCGACCAGGGCGCCACCCGAGTTTCCGGGGTTGATGGCGGCATCCGTCTGAATCACCGCGATCGAAATCGTCTCGTTCGATCCCGTGCTGCCCTGGCGGCCCTGACCGAAGTCGAAGTAGAACGGCCCCTCGCCGCCCTGATCCTCGGAGTTGGGGTCGCTCTGGTCGGTGTCGGGCGCAGCAGCCGAGGAGATCTGGATCGAGCGGTTGAGTGCGCTCACGATACCCGTGGTCACCGTGTTCGACAGCCCCAGCGGAGCACCGATCGCGACGGTCTGGTCACCAACGTTCAGATTCGAGGAGTCGGCGAAATCAATCGGCGTCAGATCCTCGGCGCCCACGAGCTTGATGACGGCGAGGTCGTAGATGGGGTCGGTGCCGACGACGTCAGCATCGTAGACGCGCCCGTCTGACGTGGTGACGCGAACCGTCGCGTCTGCCGTCGCGCCGTCAAGGGTGACGACGTGCGTGTTCGTGACGACGTAGCCGTCAGAGGTCAGGACGACCCCGGAGCCCGTTCCGCCGCCGCTGGAGGAGCTGGCCTCGATGGTGACAACGCTCGGAAGCACCTTGGCCGCGATCCCGGTCGTCTGCGTCACAGAGGACGTGTCGTTCACCGTGACACTTGCAGGTCCGGATGCTGTCGTCACGGTGTCGGGAGCAAACAGCGAAACGCCGGCGTAGGCACCCCCCAGGCCGGCGGCACCGCCCACGAGGGCGGCGGCGATGATGATCCCGGCAACCTTGCCCGCGCCGACCTTTGCGCGCGGCGCCGCCGTCGTGGCGGGAGCGAAGGCGTAGTTCGGGGCAGCTGCAGGGGAAGTGTAGGGAGCCTGCGCGTAGGGGGACTGCGGGTGGTGGGTTCCAGCCGCGGGGGGAGCCCACGTCGGTGAGGCACTCGCAGCCGGGGACACCCCGGGGGTCGGCGGCAGCGGTTCCGTCGGCTGTGTGGACTGCGTCGACTCAACCGGTGTGGCGGCGGGGGCGGTCGCGTGCGCGGAGGCGTCAGCGCCCTGCGCGGCTTCCCTGTTCGCGGTCTCGGCGGCGCCCTGCGGGTCGACGGAATCTGCGGTGTTCTCGGTGCTCATGGATGCTCCTTCCAAGCACCATCAACGGTGCCGCCGGATGCTGTGTGAATCCTATGGCTCAGTCGGGAGCGAACTATGCAGTCGTGATGCTCTCGTTCGACGCCGCCCCGCGACACCGGTCACGGGCGCGGGATCACGTCGAACCGCCGCAGCCGAAGCGCCGGATTGACGCGCCGCACGCGATCTATGACATCCGGATCCACGTAGCCCACAGCGACATCCGTACCTGTGCCGACACCCGCGATCGCCACACCTTGGGGGTCGAGCACGACCGAGGCCCCGACCCCGAGCGGTGGCGGATGGTCGGCAGCCGCAACGAACACCGTGTTCTCGATCGCGCGGGCCGCCAACAGCGTCTGCCATTGGAACTCTTTGAGCGGACCTCGCACCCAGGCTGCGGGGACGACCATCCCCTCCGCCCCGGCATCCACCAGGGTTCGGGCGACCTCCGGAAACCGCAGGTCGTAACAGGTCATGAGACCCCAGCGCAGTCCGCCCACGTCGAAAGTCTGGGGTGGCACGAGCTCGCCGGCCTCGACCCAATCAGACTCCCGCTGCCCGAACGCATCGTAGAGATGAAGCTTGCGGTACACAGCGAGAACTCCCTCAGAGCCCACCGCAACTACCGCGTTGCGCACCTTCGCGGGGTTGGTCGCCGTTTCGATGAGTCCTGCCACGACCACCGTGCCGGTTCGCTGCGCTGACTGCTGAAGAGCCGCGATGAACGGTCCATCCACGGGCTGCGCGTGCCGGGCGAGCGTCTGGTCGAACGGGTCGACGAAGTAGCTGGAGTACTCGGGGAACACGACGAGGCTCGCACCGCGGTCAGCTGCCACATCGACCATTCGATCGATCTGACGCGCATTGGCCTCGCTGTCGGCAGACGGCGCGAACTGCGCAATTGCCACGGGGACTGCCGGTGCCGGCATCCGGGTCATGAGCGGTCCGCCTTTCGAGAATGGTGCCTGCGCAGATACCCCGGCACGACGAGCCACAGGATGACGACGGCGGCACCGAGGGCGGCCGCTGCGATCCAGGCCGGGTCGAAACCGAGCACGACGTCGAACACGAAAGCCACGACACCCACGAGAAGGAGACCGACGGTCCCCAGGGCACCGACGAGCGCGCGGTGTCCGAAGATCACGACGTCGGGCTTGGCGAGCCTGCGGAACAGGCTGCGGTGCATCGCGACCGGCGCCAACGCGATGATCGCGCTCAGAGCCGCGAGCACCAGAAGGCCGAGGTAGAAAGCGCGTTGCGGATCGGTGAGGTCACCGAATGCCGGCTGGAATGCGACGGCGAGGAGAAATCCCGTGAGGATCTGCGTGCCGGTCTGGAGCACGCGCAACTCCTGGAGCACATCATCCCAGTTGCGGTCGGCGCGCTCACTGGGCGTCTCGGATCGCCCGTCGGGCCCGGCGTCGGCGCCGGGCGCCGTCCGTAGGTCGCCTCGGGATGTCGTCATGCGGCAATCCTCCCCGGCCGGCATGAGTCGAGGCAACCGGGGCCCCACCTCGCTAACCCAAAGATGCGAGGCCGTGGGAACCGTGCTAAGGTTGATCCTTGTGCCGCGGGGTGGAGCAGTTCGGTAGCTCGCTGGGCTCATAACCCAGAGGTCGTAGGTTCAAATCCTGCCCCCGCAACCAAGAGAAGGTCCCGGATCGACAAGATCCGGGACCTTCTGCATTGCCAGAGACCCCCACCGCAGTGAGCTCAGGCGGGGTCGATCGCCTGGCTCACATCGGTCAAATACCGGCCGATGAGCCTCAGCTCATCCTCCGTGTACGGCTCGGTCACCCGACGCATCTGCTCGAGGTGCTCGGAGAAGTGTTTGAAGAAGGTCGCCCGCGAGTGCGCCGTCAACGTCAGGATGAGTGCACGGCGATCCCTCGGATGCGGGTGGCGCTCGATATAGCCGGCTCCCTCAAGTCGGTCCAGCAGTTTCGTCGTCGATGCCGTCGATATCCGCAGGTGCTTCGCGATGTCGTGCGGACTGACGGACTCGCCCCGCTGCTCTCGCACGATCATCATGCGCAGGGCCGCGAGATCCGTCGCGTTCATGTCCATGTCGTCTTTCATGCCGCCGTTCATGCGGTCCATGGCATCATTGAGCGCACGGATGCTCAGCAGAACGTCCAGCACAGCCTGCTGGTGTGGAGTCTGCGGAACCCACGGCGTGGTCATGATGGACACCCCTTTCCACTCCTTGTTATCATCGGACGGGAGATATTGCTAGCTAAGCTAGCGATATAGGAGGAGGAATAATGACGGATGGTGACCATGTGGTGTTGCTGGATGACGATGGCAACCCGGTAGGCACCGCCCCGAAGAGCAGTGTGCATGGCACCGAAACCGCACTCCATCTCGCTTTCTCGTGCCACATCCTCAACGCCGAGGGGCAGGTGCTCGTTACCCGACGAGCACTCGACAAGAAAACCTGGCCCGGCGTCTGGACCAATTCCTTCTGCGGTCACCCGAGGCCCGCAGAGCCACTCCTGTCGGCAGTGCAGCGACGCGGTGAGTTCGAGCTCGGCATCCACCTGACCGACATCGAGCTCGCGCTTCCGCTTTTCCGCTACCGCGCCGTCGACGCAGGCGGAATCGTCGAAAACGAGATCTGCCCGGTCTACATCGCACGCACCGATGACGAGGTCGCTCCGAATCCCCTCGAAGTCGTCGAAGCCCGCTGGGTAGACCCCGAAGAGCTCGGCTCGTCGCTGGCAACCACGCCCTGGGCCTTCAGCCCCTGGCTCGTGCTGCAGTCCCAGCAACTCCGCATCTTCGAATCCCCGCAACTGCAGCGACGAGCCTCATGATCCCAGACGCCGCCCGATTCGCCGTCGACACCGCGATCGACGAGGCACTGGCGCGACTGGCAGCCCGGGCGACGAAACAGGGAGAGTCGATGTCGGCGCTCACCGCCGCGGTGAGCACCGCGACAGCCGGCGGAAAGCGACTGAGACCACAGCTGGTCGTGGCATCCTTTCTCGCCGTCGGCGGTGACCTCGAGCGTGCCCCCGGCCTGTCGTCTGTGGCCGCAGCATTCGAGTTGCTACATAGCGCGTTCGTCATCCACGACGATGTCATCGACCACGACGTGACCAGGCGCGGCGTGCCCAACGTGGCGGGCCGTTTCCGCATCAGAGCAAAAACCCAGGGCGCAGATGCGAAAGGCGCGGCGCTGCTGGGGGATGCGGCCGCAATTCTCGCCGGTGACCTCCTTCTCCACGAGGCGACCCGGATGGTCGCGCTTGCCGACGTGCCCGACATGCAACGCACACGACTGCTCGACCTCCTGGACGATGCCGTCTTCGTCTCGGCGGCTGGTGAACTCGCCGACGTCGAAAACAGCGTGACGCCCGATCTCGCGGAACAGGCAGAGATCCTCGCCGCCACTTACAACAAGACAGCGGTGTACTCGTTCACCGCGCCGCTCTGCGCGGGCGCGATTCTGGCCGGCGCGCCCTCGACGTGGATAGCCGACCTTGAACGCATCGGCGGCTCACTCGGTCTCGCGTTTCAGCTTGTGGACGATCTCATCGGCGCGTTCGGCACGGCAGAGCAAGCTGGCAAGGATGCCGGAAGCGACCTGCGCGAGTCCAAGCGCACGCCTCTCATTGCGCTAGCCCGCGAGAGCGCGCAGTGGCCGCTGGTCACCAGCACCCTCGCCGTGGCACACACCGGACCGATCGCGGTGCGGCACGCCCAATCCGCACTCGAAGCCAGCGGAGCCCGCGAGCGACTGCATCAGCTCATCGCCGAGAACCTGTCGGATGTGCGCCGACGCGCCTCCCGTTCGACTCTCCCTCCCCGCGCGGTGACCTTGGCAGATACGCTCGCTGCGGCAGTGGAGGAGCGCATTCCGTGAGTCATCAGCCGACGGGCATCGCCCTGTACGACACGGCAGCCGACGACGCCGCGGCGGCCGTGATCGCGGCGTACTCGACCTCGTTCGGCATGGCCACACGCCTGCTCGGGCCGCGGGTGCGCACGCACGTGCGCAACATCTACGCCCTCGTCCGCGTCGCTGACGAGATCGTCGACGGCCCAGCCATCGAAGCGGGTTTGGATGCCGCATCCGCCGAGACGCTTCTCGATGAACTCCAACAAGAGACGATGACAGCGATCGGTCGCGGCTTCAGCAGCAACCTCATCGTGCACGCCTTTGCGCGAACAGCCCGCGAATGTCTCATCGGAGCAGACCTCACCGATCCGTTCTTCGCCTCGATGCGAACCGACCTCACGGTTGCCTCACACGACGACGCCTCCCACGACTCGTACGTCTACGGATCGGCCGAAGTCGTGGGGCTCATGTGTCTGCAGGTGTTCGTCAACGCCGGCCAAGCTTCCCCTTCGGGCCCCACTCCCGAACTGGTCGACGGAGCCCGGCGCCTCGGCGCTGCCTTTCAAGACGTGAACTTCCTACGCGATCTCGACCACGACGAGGCCGCGCTCGGACGCGACTACCTCGGAATCACGACCGGCGCCCACGACCGGGTCGCAATCCTCGACCGCATCGATGGGGATCTGGCCGCGGCAGCAGCCGTCATCCCCCATCTGCCCCCGGATTGCCGCCGAGCCGTGACCGCAGCGCACGACCTGTTCGCCGAGCTCTCGAGACGGCTCCGCGCCGACCCCGCACCGACCGCGCGGGTGCGGGTGCCCAATATCGTCAAGGCCGGACTCATCGCCCGCGCCCTCGTCGGAGTAGCACCACGCCGAACCAGCCCGTGAGCGCGGCCTTCCCGGTCACGTCGCCCCTGAATCCGCCCGCCCGAGGAATGAGGACTCCGCATGAGCGAAACAGCTAGCGCACGACCCGCAGCCCCCCGAACGGATGCCGACCGCGCGGTCGTCATCGGGGGTGGCATCGCGGGCCTGGCCACCGCGGCCCTCCTCGCGCGCGAGGGCTGGGCGGTAAGCCTGTTCGAGGCTCGCGAGCAGGTCGGCGGGCGCGCCGGCGTCTGGGAGGCTGACGGATTCCGTTTCGACACCGGACCGAGCTGGTACCTCATGCCCGAAGTGTTCGACCACTTCTTCCGGCTGATGGGCACGACCACCGCCGAACAGCTCAACCTCGTGCGCCTTGACCCCGCCTACCGCGTCTACAGCGAGCCGCCGGCCGGCACCGCAAGCGATCCGATTGACATCCGCTCGGGTCGGGAGCTTTCCACCCAGCTGTTCGAGAGCATCGAACCGGGTGCGGGCGCTGCCCTTGCCGAGTACCTCGACTCGGCGAAGGATGCCTACGATTTGGCGGTCACCCGGTTTCTGTACGACACGTATGAGACGACGGCGGGTCTTCGCGACCCGGCGCTGCTGCGCCGCGTGCCGCAGCTCGCTCCGCTCTTGACCACGACGCTTTCGCGTCACGTCGAACGCCGCTTCAGCGATAAGCGCCTCCAGCAGGTCCTCGGGTATCCCGCAGTGTTCCTCGGCGGGTCTCCGTACGGAGTGCCGAGCCTTTATCACCTCATGAGCCACCTCGACCTCGCGGACGGCGTGCTCTACCCGCAGGGAGGGCTCTATGAGGTCATCCGTGCCGTCGAGCGAGTCGCGCGAGGGGCAGGCGTGTCCATCGAAACGGGTGCCGAGGTCACCTCGATCGTCACGACGCCCACCGCAGGCGGACGCGCGCAGGCGACCGGAATCACGCTTGCCGATGGACGCCGCGTGGATGCCGACCTCGTCGTCTCGTCGGCAGATCTGCACTTCACGGAAACCCAGCTGCTTCCCGAGCCGCTCCGCACCTACCCCGAGCAGTGGTGGGAGAAGCGCACTCCCAGTCCCGGTGCACTCCTCCTGCTGTTGGGAGTCGAGGGCGACCTTCCGCAGCTCGCCCACCACACGCTGTTGTTCACCGAAGACTGGCGCTCGAATTTCGATGACATCTTCGGGGAGCACACCCGCATCCCCGACCCGGCATCGATCTACGTCTGCAAGCCCTCCGCGACCGACCCGACAGTCGCCCCCGAGGGCAGCGAGAACCTCTTCGTCCTGGTTCCCATTCCCGCGGACCCGAGCCTCGGACACGGCGGTGTCGACCGCGGGGGTTCGCCGCGGATCGAAGCCGCCGCCGATCGTGTCATCGCACAGATCTCCCAGTGGTGCAACATCCCCGATCTTGCCGAACGGATCACGGTCCGGCGCACTATCGCACCGGGCGACTTCGAACACGACTTCCACGCGTGGCGCGGTAACGCGTTGGGCCTTGCCCACACTCTGCGCCAGAGTGCGGTCTTCCGCCCGCGGAATGCATCCAAGAAGGTCGACTCCCTCGCTTACGCCGGGGCCTCGGCCCTGCCGGGGATCGGGCTGCCGATGTGTTTGATCTCAGCCGAGCTCGTCGTCAAGCGCCTCCGCGGTGACCGCTCCCCCGGGCCGATCGCTGAGCCGGCGGCTGTCTGAGATGCCGGGTCTGTATCTCCTGGCGATCCTGGTTTCTGCGGCGGGGATTGCGGTGATCGACGCGCGATGGCGGCTGGCAGCCTTCGCGGCGCCGGTACGGACGCTCGCGGCCGTCGGGATCGGAGTGATGTTCTTCCTCGCGTGGGATGCCGTCGGCATCCTCACCCGCGCGTTCATCAAGGGCGACAGCGGCCTGTTCATCGGGATTGATCTCGCACCCGAGCTTCCCCTGGAAGAGCCGTTCTTCCTCGCGTTCCTGTGTTACCTCGGGCTCGTGATCTATGCCGGTGCGCTCCGCTTTATCGACTCCCGCGCCACGCGGTCGAGCAAGGACAGGGCGGTGAACGAGCGATGACGTACGCACTCATCATCATTCCGTTCGCGCTGTTCACTCTTGTGGTGACGCTGCTGTCGGCGACCCAGCCCGGCATGAAACGGCGGATGCTGGCATCGACGATCAGCGCTGCTGTCCTCGTGGTCCTTACCGCAATCTTCGACAACGTGATCATCTCTGCCGGGCTGGTCGCCTATCCCGAGGGCACCTCGAGCGGCATCCGCATCGGGGTCGCACCGATCGAGGACTTCTCGTACGCGATCTGCGCCGCGTACCTCGTGCCTGCCGTCTACGTCCTGTTGCCCAAGGCTCGCGCGGGGGTCGACCGTGAACACCGCTGAACCGGCGCTCGGGCCCGGCAGAGTGATCCGCGAGCTCTTCGTCTCGTCGCGGCCGGTGAGCTGGATCAACACGGCCTATCCCTTCGCGGCGGCCTACCTCCTCACGACCCGCCAGGTCGACGCGACGTTCGTCATCGGCACCCTGTTCTTCCTCATCCCCTACAACCTGGCGATGTACGGGATCAACGACGTCTTCGACTACGAATCGGACCTTCGCAATCCACGCAAGGGCGGCGCGCACGGGGCAGTCCTCGATCGGCGGATGCACCCCATCACCCTGTGGGCTGCTGGGCTCTCGTGCGCCCCGTTCGTGGTCTACCTGGCCATCGTCGGGTCACCGCTGTCGTGGGTGATCCTCACGCTGAGCCTGTTCTTCGTGGTGTTCTACAGCGCTCCACCGCTGCGCCTGAAGGAGCGACCCTTCGCCGACTCGATCACCAGCAGCATCCACTTCTTCTCGCCCGCCGTCTACGGTCTCGTGCTCGCCGGAGCTACCTGGACGTGGCAGCTCGGACTCATCATCGTGGCTTTCGGCCTGTGGGGAGTCGCCTCACACGCCTTCGGTGCAGTGCAGGATGTCGTCGCCGATCGGGAGGCGGGGATTTCGTCGATCGCCACAGCCCGAGGTGCGCGATGGACGGTCTGGTTCGCTCTCGTCTGCTACGCCCTGTCGGGACTGGTCATGCTCGGCACGGCCTGGCCCGGCCCGCTGGCAGCGATCGCAGCAATCCCTTACCTCGTCGCAGTGTGGCCCTACCGGTCGATCCGTGACGCCGACGCCGAACGCGCAACCATCGGATGGCGCCGATTCCTGTGGATCAACCAGTTCGCCGGCTTCGTAGTGACGCTGCTGCTGATCTGGTGGTGGATTCTCACCGCCTGAGCGGGGCTTACTGCCCGCCCAGGGCGATGAGCTGCTCCACTGCCGCCGTCAACCGGGCGTCAGCCTCGGCGAATGCCGTGAGGTCACCGGCCTTCAGCGCCGCATCCCGGTCCAGCATGGCCTGCTGGGCCTCCTGCAGCGCCGCCTGGTAGGCGTCGGTCGGCTCGGTCGGCGTGCTCGGCGTCGTTTCAGTCGGCGTCGGCTCGGGCGTCGGCTGCGTTGTGGCGCCCGGCGTGGGCGTCACGTCGCTGTCGCCGCCGGTGGCACCGGCGTCACCGCCGAACAGGGCATCGAGAGCCTCAGACAGGGTGTCTTCGAACGCGATGTCGTTACCGAACGAGACGAGAACCTTCTGCAGGGTCGGAAGCTTTGTCGCTCCCGAGGACTGCACGAACACCGGCTGGACGTAGAGCAAACCGCCACCCACCGGCAGGGTGAGCAGGTTACCGTTCAGGACGTCGGACTGCCCCTGCTTCAGCAGGTTGATCTGCGACGAAACCAGCGGGTCGGCGTTGAACGTGTTCTGCACCTGGCCGGGGCCTGGCACCGTGGTATCGGCGGAGATGACCAGCATCCGCAGCTTTCCGTAGTCATCCCGCGGAGTCCCTGCGGCGTCGCCGGCGTTCGAATCCACGGCGAGGTATCCCATGAGCACGTTTCGTGCGTTGCCAGCCTCGGACGAGGGAATGAACGTCGTGAACATCGAGTATGTCGGAGAGGTCTGACCCGGCATCTGCATCGACAGGTAGTACGGGGGCTGGAGCTCGGAGTCGTTTTGCGGGTCGTTCGGCGTCTCCCAGGCGTTGTCGCGCTGGTAGAAGGACTGCGCATCACCGACGTGGTACACCCCGAGGATCGCGCGCTGCACCTTGAACAGATCGGTCGGGTACCGCACGTGGCTCATGAGATCTGCCGACATGTCGGAGACCGGCTTGAGCGTCGAGGGGTAGACCTTCTGCCACGTCTGCAGCACCGGATCTGTCTCGTCCCAGGCGTACAGCGTCACCTTTCCGTCGTAGGCATCGACGGTGGCCTTCACAGAGTTGCGAATGTAGTTGATGTTGTCGAGACCGAAGCGCTGCTGCGCCGTGTTGGAGTCCGAGATCGCCTCCTGCAGGCTCACCGTCGAGGAGTACGGGTAGTTCGCGCTGCGCGTGTAGCCGTCGATGATCCACACGATGCGACCGTCGACGACGCTCGGGTACGGGTCGGAGTCCAGCTGCAGATAGGGCGCGACCTTCTGAACGCGCGTCGCCGGGTCCCTGTCGTACAGGATCTGCGATTCCTCGTTGATGTCGTCCGAGAAGAGGATCTGCTCGGATTGGAACTTCAGCGCGTAGATCAGGCGGCTAAAGACGCTCCCGACGCTCGGGCCGCCGTTGCCTTCGAACGTTGTCTTGACGTCGCCAGAGCCTTCCGAGGAGCCCGTCGGATAGTCGAGCTCGATCGGCGCTGTGCCCTCCGGCGCACCGACGATCGAGTACTGCGGCGACATCTCACCGAAGTACACGCGCGGCTCGAAGTCTTCCTGGTCGGAGAGGAACCCCGAGGCAGGGATGCCGCGCTCGAGGAAGACCGGCTCGCCCTCGGTGGTGCGGTCGTTGCCCTTGGCGACGACGAGCCCGTACCCGTGCGTGTAGATGAGGCTGGTGTTCTGCCAGGTTTGTGCCGCGGCATCCAGCTGATCGACATCGAGCTCGCGCACCGAGACGATCGTGTCCTGGGATTGTCCGTCGATCTCGTACCGGTCGACGTCGAGCGGATTGTGGAACTGGTAGTACGCCCGGTACTGCTCGAGCTGTCGCACGGTCGGCGGGATGATGGCGGGATCCATGATCCGGATCTGCGCCGTCGTGGCGGCATCCGAACGCAACTGTCCGGCTTCGGCGTCAGTTGCCGCCGAGAACTCCATCTGCTCGAGACCACTGACACCGTACGCGGCCTTCGTGGCGTCGATGTTGTACTGGTAGTACTGCGCCTCGTAATTGATCTTGTTCGGGGTCACCTGGAACGTGTTGACCACCCAGGGATAGCCGATACCGACAACGACGGTGGCGACCACGAGCACCGCGGTGGCCACCAGCGGATAGCGCCACCGGCCGATGATGGCTGTCACGAAGAAGAGGATCGCGACGACGATCGCACTGATCGCGAGGATCGACAGACCCGGGATGACGGCGTTGGCGCTGGTATACGCGGGGCCGGTAATGCGGTCATCGTTCTGCACCATCAGCAGGTAGCGATCCAGCCACAGGCTCACGCCCTGCACCAAGACGTAGAGTCCCGCGATCACGGCGATCTGAATGCGGGCGGACTTCGAGATGCGCAGCTCGCGCTGCCCGACCCGGACGGCACCGTAGAGGTAGGACACGACGACGGTGACGAGCAGGCTCACCAGCAGGACCGCCGAAACGAAGCCCAGCAGTGCGCTGTAGAACGGCATCGCGAACATGTAGAAGCCGGTGTCGAGATTGAAGATCGGATCCGTCACGTCGGTAGTGACGCCGTTGAGCCACAACCACGTCGTCTGCCATTGCGTGGAAGCGGCGAAACCAGCGAAGAACCCGAAGAAGACAGGGATACCCCACATCGCCAGGCGACGCAGCGGCTCGACGACCTCCTGGTAGCGATCCAGCTGCGAACTCAATCGCACGTAGACCGGTCGCAACCGGTAGGCCAGCTGAATGGTGACCCACAGCGGAACGGCCATCCCGAGGAAACCGACGACGAACATGATCACGCGGGCCACCCACTGGGTGAGCAAGACTTCCTGGAATCCGAGCTGGTCGTACCACAGCCAGTCTGCGTAGAGGCTCGCAAAGATGAAGAAGCCGACGACGAGCGCGGCGATGATCGCGAGCGATATGGCGAGGATGCGGCGGGACGGCGAAGGCGTGGCCCTGTTCGGCGCTGAGGTCGTGGTCACCGTTTCATCCTAGGCGGCCGCTTCTGAGCGATCGCCGTACAGATGCCCTGATCCTGTTCGCTCTCAGCGACCCCGCCGACCGGTTCCCCGACTCACTGGCACGTCGGAAGCTGCGACAGGTCGCCGTCCGAGCTGATCGCGTCGAGGACGCTGAGCGCGTCATCGAGGGTCGCCACCGAGAAAACCTGCAGGTCACCGGGAATCTCATCGACGACCTCCGGACAGTTGGCAGCCGGAGCGAGGAAGTAGTCGGCATCGGCGCGCAACGCCCCCCACATCTTCTGTTGGATGCCGCCGATCGGTCCAACGGTCCCGTCAGCGGTGATCGTGCCGGTGCCCGCAATGTTCTGGCCACCGTTGAGGTTTCCCGGCGTCAGCATGTCCATGATCCCGAGCGCGAACATCATCCCGGCGCTCGGGCCACCGACATTGTTCAGCTGGATCGTCACGTCGATCGGGAAGTCGTAATCGGTGATGAGCGTGATCCCGATGATCCACACTGTCTCGTCGTTGACCGTGGTTGCAGCCGGCGTGACCTCGACCGTCAGTGGTTCACCATCCCTCAGGATGTCCAGGCTCAGCGGCGCCCCGCCGTCCTGCTGCACCTGCTCGCGCAAGGCAGCGGCGTCAGTCACGGGCTCACCGTCGGCGCGCAGCACGACATCGCCCTCTTCCAGGATGCCGTCCGCTGCAGCATCCTCGCCGACCGAGACGACAGTGACCTGCGTGCCGATGTCGTAGCCGAGCTCGGTCAGTGCCGCAGCCGTGGCTTCCTCTTGGGAGTCGACCATGAGAGCGGCTGATTGCTCGCTGCGCTGCTCGCTGGTTTGGCCCTCGGGAAAGACAGCCTCGATCGGGACGACGGCGCGGGAGGGGTCGAACCACGCAACAGCAAGGTCGAACCATGACGGCCGACGCTCCCGGCTTCCCGCGATCTGCACGGTCAGCAGGTCCAGGGCGCCGGAGGTCGGGTACGTCTCGGCTCCCGAGATCTCGATGAGCGGAACCTCTTCGCCGTCGCTCGTGCTGACGGTGCCGAGCGTGTTGTACACCGGACCGGGAAGCTCGATGACGTAGGCGGTGGGCAGGAACGACATCGCCAGCAGTGCCAGCAGCGCGACTACCAGCGCCCACAGTCCCACCCGCGTCCGGCGACTGATGGGTGCCCGCCGGGCAGGCGTCACCGATACGTTCTCGTCGAACAGCGCCACGTCATCCTCTCGGCCGTCGTTCGCGACCGGCGTAAGGCGATTCAGGTGGGGCCCGCGGGTGCGATCATTCGTGCGACTAGCGTAGATGCCATCCTCAAGAACCGGCTGAAAGGCGGCACCCGTGGCTGACGACGACCGGAACCCCGACGACGACCTTCCCGAGCTCTTCCGGCAGCTGTTCGGTCAGGCCGGCATGGGCGGCGACCAACTCGCCGAACTGCAGAAGATGGGGTTCGACCCCGCGATGATCCAGCGGGCCATGCAGCAATTGCAGGGCGCGATGGCCTCGGCCGGCGAGGGCGGGATCTCGTGGGATGCCGCGACCACGCAGGCGCTGCACATCGCGAACAAGGACGGCGCGGGCATCACAGCTGCCGACCGGTCGGCAGCCGACGATGCCTTCACCCTGGCATCCCTCTGGCTCGGCGAAGCGACGACGATCTCCGATCTCCCGGGTCCGGGAGTGACCATGACTCGCGGCGGATGGGTGGAAGCCACCCTGCCGGTGTGGCAGGAGCTGGCTGAGCCGGTAGCCACGAGCATCGCGGATGCCTTCACTGCTGCGCTGCAAGAGCAGTCCCCTCCCGAGATGCAGCAGATGATCGCCGGCGCGGGTCGCGTGATGCGCACGATCGGTGGTTCTCTGTTCGCCGCGCAGCTGGGGACCGTGGTCGGGAACCTTTCGACCGAGGTCGTCAGCGGCGGCGATGTCGGCATTCCGCTCCTGCCCGACGGTCAGGCCGCGGTGGTGCCCCAGAACTACGCTCAGCTCGCGAAGGATCTCGAGATCCCCGACGACCAGTTCGCGCTCTACATCGCCACCCGTGAGCTCGCGCACGCGCGGTTGTTCCGCCACGCCCGGTGGCTGCGACTGCACGTGCTCTCACAGGTATCGGACTTCGCGCGCGGCGTGCGCGTCGACACGGAGGCGCTGGAAGACCTCGCTGGCCGGTTCGACCCGCAGCACCCCGAGGAGCTGCGCGAGGCGCTGGAGAGCGGGGCGTTGCTGCCGGAGCGGTCCGAGTCGCAGCAGGCTGCCCTTGCGCGCCTGGAGACGATGCTGGCGACGATCGAGGGTTGGGTTGACGTCGTGACCGCGCAGGCCACGACGCGTCTTCCGGCTGCCGATCGTATCGCCGAGACCGTGCGACGCCGCCGTGCCGTGGGCGGTCCGGCCGAGCAGGCCCTCGGGACTCTGGTGGGACTCGAGCTCCGCCCCCGCCGCATCCGTGAAGCCGCCAGCATGTGGCGCGCGATCACGGATGCCGTCGGCATCGAGGCGCGAGACGAACTGTGGGACTCGCCCGACCTGGTTCCGACGGCAGCCGACATCGACGACCCGAGCGCCCTGATTACGCGGCTCGAGGCACGCGCGCGCGGTGAGGAGCCCACCCCCGACGAGTTCGACGACGCGCTGGCACGGCTGCTCTCCGGCGAAGACGGCAGCGGGTCCGCGGCGGACGAGAACTCCGATGAGAGCGGTCCGGCAGACGACGGTCCCGACGAGCGACCCGTCTGAGCCTGCGCCGCTCCTCCCCAGCGGCGCTGCCAGACGCGCGCGGAGATTTCTGTGGACAGCGACACCGCCGTGGCGAGCTCAGCCCAGACAATCGGGGAATGCTGCGCATCGACCCCGCCTATCCGCCCCTGTGGCGCACGCCGACGATGCTCCAGTTCGGAAGGAGCGATCGCGCACGGCTGGACGAGCCGGCGCTGTGGCAACTCCAGGTGATCCGCGAGCTGGGCAAGGGCATACCGGAGGTCGGAGTGAGCGCGCTCGCCCGATCCCTCGGGGTCGCGGCCGCCGATGTCGACACACTGCTCGATCGCTTGAGCTCGGTCATCGTGAGCACCGGCACCGCCCTGCGCGTCGGGGTGGAGCTCGCCGATGATCCGGCTGCCCAATACGGGCCGCAGATCCGCGACGGACTGCAGGACCTCGGAATCGACGCGGCGCTCGGCACCTCGCGGGAGCAGGATGCCGTCGTGATGGTAGCTGCGCACGGCCTGCATCCTCGGCGAGCCGCCGCCTGGATGCGCGAGGACATCCCGCATGTCGCGATCGTGCTGGGTGCTGGAGAGGCAGAGGTCGGCCCGCTCGTTCTGCCGGGCCAGAGCGCGTGCCTGGGCTGTGTGTCAGCTCACGAACGAGACCGAGATCCTGCGTGGCCACTGGTGGCTGCGCAGCTGATCGGACGCGGCGATCCGGCGGGCCCGGCAACGCTCGCCGCCGAGGCGACGCTCCACACGGGCAGGATGCTGCTGGCAGGTCGCAGCGGGCTCAGTCTGCGGCTGACGCTTGCTGCCGACGCCGAGCACCGGCTGTGGGAGCAGCATCCCGAGTGCTCGTGCGAATCTCCTGGAGAAATCGCGACGGTGAACGCCCCCGTGAGCCGGCCGGCCACGAGAGCGAGAGCGATCGCCGTGCCCGCGTGATGCCGACGTAGGCAAGGCGTCGCTCCTCGTCGATCTGATCGAAGTGGGTAGCGTATGCGATCGGTAGCAATCCTTCGGCAAGACCGACCAGGTACACGTGGTCCCATTCCAGGCCCTTCGCGGCGTGCAGGGTCGCGAGGGTTACGGCGCGAAGGGTGGGCTCGTCCTGTGCCCGGGCTCGGGACATCAGGTCGTCGGTGAAGGAGCGCATGGTAGTTCCGGCTGGCGCCTCTTCAGCCAGACGCAGGATCGCTGTGCGCGCCTCCCATGATTCGCGCACGGCGCCGCCCGCGGGGGGCGCCTCGTCGGTCATGCCCAGTGAGCGGAGGATGTCACGGACTGCGTCGACGAAACCTCTCTCCAGCGGAGCCACTGAGGCGCCGCGTAACGCCAGCACAGCCTGGCGCACCTCGGGGAGGTCGAAGAACCGCCGACCTCCCAGCACCGTCGTGGCGATCCCCGCGTCTGCCAGCGCCGCCGCGAGCTCCGCTGACTGCGCTCCGGTTCGATAGAGGACGGCGATGGATGCCGGGTCGGCGCCCGCCCGGAGCCGATCGGCGATACGGCCAGCCACGCCGCGCGCTTCGTCGGCCTCGTCGCGATACGCAGACACGGTCGGCGGCGATGGCGGTACTGTTTCCGCCGCCGCGGCAGTCAGGTGCACGGCCCCCGGGCGTTCTCGCATCAGCTCGTTCGCGACGGCCAGGACCGCGGCATCCGACCGATAGTTGCGATGCAGTTCGACGACGCGGGCACCCTCCCAGCGCCGCGGGAAATCGATGAGAAACCGCGGGTCCGCGCCCGCGAACGAATAGATGGTCTGGCTCGCGTCGCCGACCACGCAGAGATCGCGTCTGTCCCCTACCCACAGTTCGAGCAGGTGCTGTTGGAGAGGAGACACGTCCTGATACTCGTCGACGGTGAAGTGCCGGTACTGCTCCCGGACGGCGGCTACCACGTGAGCCTCGGTCTCGAGCATCCCGGCGCACGCGAGGAGCACGTCCTCGAAATCCATCTGTCGACGCTCGTCCTTGAGCGCCTCGTAGGCGCGGTGAAGCTCAACTGCCGTCGAGGCCGGCAGTCTCCCAACGGTGCCTCCCGCGCGGACGCGCGCGTAGTCGTCGATCGTGCGCAACGTGACCTTGCGCCACTCGATGTCGGCGGCGACGTCGCGCAGCGTCGGTGTGTCGAGCTCCAGCCCGATGCCATCGGCGGCGTGCGCGAGAACCCGCACCTTGTTGTCGATGATCGCCGGTGGCCGGTCGCCGGCGAGGGTAGGCCAGAAATAGTTGAGCTGGGCCAGCGCCGCGCTATGGAAGGTGCGGGCGGCCACCCCGTCGACACCGAGCGTCCGCAGTCTGCCCCGCAACTCACCGGCGGCCTTGCTGGTGAAGGTGAGCGCCATGACACGACCCGGCGAATAGGCGCCGGTGTCGACGCCGTGCGCGATCCGCCGGGTGATCACCCGGGTCTTACCGGTACCAGCTCCGGCGAGCACGCATACCGGCCCCCGCAGCGCCGTCACCGCCTCGCGCTGCTGCTCGTCTAGACCGTCGAGCGCGTTCACTGCCGCGCCGATCGGTACCACTGCTCGATGAGGGCCCGCGCGATGGAACTGGGCCCGGGAAGCTGCACATCAGACTCCCCGGCCAAGGCTGCGCCGATCTCGGCCCGATCAAACCAGCGGACCTCGACGATCTCCTCCCCATCGGCAACGGGGATCTCGGTGCTGGTCACCGCGCTGAAGCCCACCATGAGAGAGCGCGGATAGGGCCACGCTTGCGACGCCACGTACGTCATGTCCTCGATATGAACGCCGGCCTCCTCGAGAATCTCGCGCGTGACCGTGGCCTCGAGAGACTCGCCGGCCTCGACGAACCCGGCAAAGCACGAAAACCTCCCCATCCCCCAGGCCACGTGGGATCCGAGCAACAGCCGGGTTCCAGCGGGATCAGTCACAGCGACGATCACGGCGGGGTCGGTGCGGGGAAAAAGATCCTGTTCACAGAAGGAGCACCGCCTCGACCACCCGCCGGACTGCAGAGCGCTCAGCGAGCCGCAGCGGGGGCAATGGGCAGAGTCCAATAACCAGCGCCCGAGGCTCACCGCCGCCACGAAAGCTCCGCCGTCGGCGTCGCCGAGCTCTCCGCCGATGACTCGCAGCGGCGCCCACGAAACCCCGTCATCGAGGCTTGCCGGAACCTCGCGGAGGGCGAGAACCCAGCGGTCCGTGCCGTCGGGTCCGGCGCCGAGGAAGCCGTACTCGCCGTCGGCTTCTGCCAGCGCGGGGTCGGTGCTCGGCCACCAGTGCAAGGCGGTGCCGGATCCGGCCTCAGCTGTCACCGGAGCGCTGTCGCGGTGCACCGGAAGCACGAGGGCGGCGTCATCCGGCGCGGAGCCGATCGTCGTTCTGCGGTGCTCAGCACGGTCGAAACCGCTCCGGGCCAGCGGCGGGACGGCGGAGGAGCGCATGGGAACGAGGACCTCCCTCAAGGGCGTGGCGCGACGGCTGCGGCGCTTGCCAGACCTACCCTGGGCACATGGCGCGCACCCTGTTCACTCTAGCCGCGGCGGTCTCAGCCGTCGCGCCGGATGCCGACATCGTCGCCGTCGCCCCGCTGACCGAGAACTCGACGGGTCGCGTGGATGCCGTGCAGGCGACGCTCGACACCGGGGCTCAGGTCGTCATCCGTGTGGCAACGGACCCGGAGGCGGGCGACGACCTTCGCGCCGACGCGAGGGCCTTGCGCGCGCTCACGCCCGGCGTGCGCGCGTTGCTGCCGTACTCGGCACCGGAGCTGCTCGGCGAAGTGCCCCTGGCAGATGACACGGCCGTGATCACGAGCTTCATCGCCGGCTACCGCGTCGACCCTGGCGAGGTACCCGCCGGCCCGGGCGTGGCTCCGGCACTTGCCGAAGCTCTGGCCGCAACGCATGCCCTCCCCGTGTCCTGGGCTCGCGAGGCGGGACTGGTGGTCCGGTCTGCGGAGCAGGTCAGAGACGAAGCGTCGCGTCTTGTCGACCGGGCAGAGCACACCAAACGGATGCCGCGCGCTCTCGTGTCGCGGTGGCGTCGCGCAATCGCCGACGATGACCTTTGGCGCTTCGAACCGACAGTGGTCTTGGGCGGCGCTTCCTCCTCGAGTTTCTTTCTGGACGACCACGGCGGGGTTCCCACCGTTGTCGGCGTCGTCGATTGGCACGCCGTTGCGGTCGGCGACCCGGCAGTAGACCTGCAATGGCTGGCTTCGGCACCCGCCGCCGCAGGCGATGTCCTGAACGCATACGTCGCCGCGAGCAGCCGAGCCCCCGACGGGCTGCTGCGGTCCCGAGCTCGACTGCACGCCGAGCTCGAGTTCGCGGCCTGGCTGGTGCACGGTCACGACGCTGACGATCGCTCGATCGTTGCCGACGCCGAAGTGCTGCTCTCGTCGCTCGCGGACACCGTGGGCGCCGACGATCTGGTCGTTCGTACGTCCTCGGGCATGGACGATGCCATGGCGGTACTGGGGAGCGTGCCCGATACCTCTGCTGCGCTCGCTGATGCCGATGCGCAGCCGGCGGACACCTCGATGCACACAGACGCCTACGATCCTGAAGAGTTGGCGATGTGGCTCCCCGCCCAGGACGATGGTCAGCTCGACGAGTCGTCTGATACACCCGACGCAGAAGACGACTCTCCCGCTGCGGATGACGAGGCAGTGCCCGCGCCGGAGAGCGAGGGCGAGAGTGCCGCCGCCTCCGAGCTCGTCACGGCCCCCATCATCCTTCCTGCATCGAGTTCTCCGGCACTGTTCACGTCAGAGGACGGTTCTGACGCGGACGAGCCCGCGCGAGCCGCACGCGCGGCATTCCAGAGGTGGGCAAGCTCCGCTTCGGAGTAAACCCGGTCGGAGCGGATCGTGAGGTCGTCGGCGACGTAGTAGAGCACGACATCGATGTCTTCCAGGGGCACGCCAGAGCGCTTGTGATAGGCGAGACGATACAGCGCGAGCTGCAGCATCCGATTGCTCCGATCGGCCGCCGTTCGCGGCGGGGCGCCGGTCTTCCAGTCGACGATCTCGATCCTTCCGCCCCGATCCTCGCGTCGGTAGACGGCATCGAGCTTGCAGATGATCTGCTCCACACCCGCCGCGCCGCGCAATGACATATCGATCTCGGTTTCGACCTCGATCGGAGCGAGCTCGGCCCATTCAGATCGCAGGAACGTCTCCTGCAGTCGCCGCAGGGCGGCGTCCTCCGACTCTCCCGTCGCGGCCCCTGCATCCCCGCCGAGGTCGGCGCCGTCGTCGTCGCCGAGGTCGAGCTCCCACAGCGCATCATCCAGGGATGATCCGCGGCCGGTCCGACCCGACCGGGACTCGACCCACGCGTGGAAGCGTGTCCCGAGGGTCGTCGCGCGGTAAGGCCGCTCGGGCATGGGGCGGACGAACTCGTCGAGCGCCGCGCCGGTGTCGACGACGAAGTCCTTGAATCGTGAGGCAGCAACCCGGCGGGGGCCGTCGCCGACGGCACGGCGCAGCGCGGCACGCTCGTCGCGTTCTGCCAGCAGCTGCACGATCTCGGGATCGATGTCCGGCTCGACGGGCGGCTCTGTCTGCCACCGATCCAGAATGTGTCGCACCTGCCGCGCCGCGCGATGAACCCGGTCGGCGCGTGTCCCGAGCGGGTCCATGGGCCAGATCACGGCGGGTCCACGGCGGTCCTCATAGGGATTCGCACTGTCGTCAGTCGAGCCGGTGGATTCCCACCCCAGGGCAGCACCGATCTCGTCGAGGAAGACGCTGGGCGCGCGCTGGTCGCGCTGCCCTCCCCACCGCGAACCGGTCAACAGCAGGTCGCTGCGCGCCCGGGTGACTGCGACGTAGGCGAGCCGCCGCTCTTCACCGGCAAGGTGCTCTTTGACGGATGCCTTGAACTGCGTGATCGCGCTCCGTAGCGCCTTGCGGTCGGTCGCTTCCTCCCACGCAAGCACCGGAAGCGCCGCCCGGTCACCGCGGAACCGGTAGGGCAACGTGCCATACCCCATCCAGCCCTGCGTCGACCGAGGCCTTGCCGGCAGTTCGTCCTGCACCATCCGCACAACCGCGACGGCGTCCCACTCCAGCCCCTTGGCTCCGTGGATGGTGAGCAGCTGAACGACGCCCGGTTCGGGTGGCTCGGTCCGCGGCATGAGCTCGTCTGTCTCTTCGGCGTGGTCCAGCCAAGCGAGCAGGCTCGACAGCGACCCACGCTCGTCGACGGCGAGGAACCCCTGGATCTCGTCGAGGAACGATCGCAGCTGCGCGGCGGCGAGACCTGCCGGGCCTCGGGTTTCGTTGGCCGCGAGCTCGATATCGAGCAGCAGTTCGCGCTCGATTGCTCGGATGACTTCGGGTATGGGGCCTCCGAGCACCCCGCGCAAGCGGTGGAACATGCCGGACGCGCCCCGAAGCCGCTCGACGCCGTCAGGACTGAAATCCGAGAGCAGTCCGCTGTCGGGTCGCAGCGAACGGATCCTGTCGAGCGCGTCGACGATCGATGGCTGCTCGTCGGGTCCGACCGAATCCCGCATCCGTGCCAGAACCTCCGGTGCCAGCGGAGTGAGGTCGGCCCCGCGCCGCGCGAGGGTGTCGGCAAGCCGGCGCAGCGCCGCAAGGTCCGACAGCCCGACCCCGAAGCGCGGACCCGAGAGGATGCGGATCAGCGCGGATCCTTGGCGCGGGTCATCGAGCACGCGGAGGACGGCGACGACATCGACGACCTCGGGGGTCCAAAGCAGTCCACCGAGTCCCAGGATGCGGTGAGGGATCCCCCGCTCGGCAAGCGCGTCAGCGAAGACCGTCATATGGCGCTTGGTGCGGAAGAGAATCGCACCCGAATGCGCAGCGCCGCCGCCGTGCGCCGACTCATGCTCAGAACGCAACCGCGCGAAGAAAGCGGCGACCTCTGCAGCTTCGTCATCAATCGTGTTCGCGTACACGTGCCCCACGTGACCGGCGGGGGCCCCCGGCCTGGACTCGAGGGGCGGGATGTGAATGCCGCGAGCGCCGTGGTCGGCAATAAGCGCGTTGGCGGCATCCAGAATGAGGGAGTCATTGCGCCAACTGGTCATGAGTGCCACGTGCGTGCAGGCGCTGGTGCGGGCGAAGGCTGCAGGGAAGGACGCGAGGTTGTCTGCGCTGGCGCCTCGCCATCCATAGATCGACTGATGCGGGTCGCCTACCGCCATGACCGCACCGTCGGCGAACAGCTCGGCCAGGAGTTGGGTCTGCTGGACCGAGGTGTCTTGATATTCATCGAGCAGCACCACTCGGTACTGACCGCGAACCTCGTCGGCGACCGATGGTGCGGCCGTCACGATCTGGAGCGCGCCCGATACCTGGTCTGCGAAGTCCACGGTTCCCTGGGCAGCCTTTGCCCGCGTGTAGTCGCGAACGAGCTCGGCAAGAAGCGGAAGCGCGCTCATCGCGGTGTGGAACTTCTCGATGTCGCCGGGGGATGCCAGCGCCGGGTTGCAGGCAGGTTCGATGCTGCGCGCGAGGCGGTCGCCGAACGCCGAGAGCTCGTCGAGGTCGACGCCGTGGTCCAAGACCTCGCCGGCGAGGCGCTGCAGGCTGTCGACGACAGTTCCGAACCGGTCCTCGCGGTGTGCGAGCCGAGGATCGCGCGAGGAGATCACGATCCGCCGCGCAAGCAGCCAGGATGCTGACGGGCTCAGCAGCGCCGCATCAGGGTCGCGTCCGATCCTGGCGCTGTGCTCGCGCACGAGCGAGTCGGCGAACGCGTTGTAGGTCGATACGCGCGGGCGCAGGAGTAGATGCTCCGCATCGGTTTGGGCAATCGCCTCGATCCGGCCCTCGCGGGTCAGGGCATCGATGCGGGCGAGGCGCCGGTCGATCCGCTCGGCAAGCTCGCCGGCGGCCTTACGCGTGAAGGTCAGACCCAGGATCTCGTCGCGGCGGACGATGCCGTTGACGACGAGCCACACGACCCGTGCCGCCATCGTCTCGGTCTTGCCGCTGCCGGCCCCCGCCACCACCAGGACAGGAGACAGCGGCGCCTCGATGACGCGCTGCTGCGGCTCGGTGGGCGCGGGCAGCTCGAGAAGGTCGGCGATCTGCAGCGACGACAACCGCGCCACGGGAAGCGGGCCGCCCGATCCAGGTCCAGTCACGGCGCGCTCACCGGTTTGACCGTATGCAGCCGGCACACCGCGAAGTGATCATCGTTGCAATGAACGTCGGGGTATGCCGTGAAGCTGTGGGCAGCCATCGCCTCGGCATCCGCGACGATGCGCTCAAGCAGCGCGGACCGGGTGTCGGCATCTAGCGGCATCTGTTGCGCCATCCGGTAATCCGTGCCCTTGAGAGTTTTCGAGAGCACCAGCAGGCGGGCCCCCACGAGCTGCCCCTGCTCAGCGCCGGGTACCGCTCCCGCTCCCACCGCGAGTTGATACGCCGCCAGCTGCGCATCAGTGGCCACCTTGTCATCGGACACGCGGGCCTCGGATCTCCCCGTCTTCAAATCGATCACGGCAACCCGTGGGTCGGCGTTCTCCACCCACCGCTCGACCCGATCGATCGACCCACTGATGATCGCCACAGTGCCGGCCGGGGGCGATCCGGGCGCGGTGATCGCAACGACGTTCGGGCCGTCGCTACCGGCAACGATCGCGATGCGAAAACGCGCTTCGGCGCCGGCCACCTCTCCCCCGCGGGCGGCGAACTCGCGCAGGTAGCTCGCCAGCCGGCGCGTGAGGGTCGTGGCCCACTGGCGTTCCTGCTTGGAAAGCCAGTCAGCTTCGAAGTCGAGCTCACCCCATCGCTCTTCGACGATGGCATCGAGCAGCTCGAACGTTCCGTCGGGAGCCGTCTCCATTGCGGCGTGCAAGATCGTCCCGAGGCCCGCCGAGAAGGTGCGGGAATCGCCGCCGAGCTCGCGGATCGCCCAGTCCAGCCCGCACTCCTCGAAAGCCTCTACGCGCGACGGCGAGATCGACACCGGCGCGCGATGCAAATCGTGGATGCCGCCCTCACCCGTGCGCTCTCTCACGCCGTACCACGAGGCCGGATCGGCGCCCGGCACGCCCGCCCGAGCGAGCGCGGCAAGCTGCGTGGCGGCGTGCTCGGCAACAGCGGGGTCTGCCGTCTCGGTAAGTTTTCTGCGGTAACCGGCAACGGCGCCGCGCAGCGTGAGCGGATGCCGGTCCGAGCGACGTGGCGGCGGCTCGGGGAGATAGGAGAACAGCGCACTGGGCGACTGATCCTCGTCGTCAACGGCCGTAACGAGGAGGCGCGTACCGGCCCGCGTCAGCGCACGCTCGAACAACCGCAGCTCCTCGTGCAAGACGCTCCGTCGGCGATCGAGAACATCGAGGGCGACGGGGGTCCCACCGTGGCGCCATGCTTCAGCCTCGTCTGCCAGCCGCCAGCCATCGAGGAGGCTCCCGCGCAGCCGCGTGTTCGGCCAGACGCCCTCCTGGACACCGGCGATCACGACTGCCTCGAACTCGCGACCCAGCGACCCCGCCGGGGTGAGAATCTCGACCACATCGCGACGCTGCGCCGCCGCGAGAGAGTCCTCCGGCACCTCACTGCCAAGGATGTCGGCAAGGAAGCGGGCCGGATCCTCATCCTCACGCTCAGCCGATCGCTTGGCTGCGGCGAAGAGGGCGACCAAGGCATCCAGAGATCGAGTGGCCTCCGCCCCCTCCGCCCCACCCAGGCGCGCCCGCTCCCGCCACGGACCCGCCACCTGCGACCTGTCCCACGCCAGCCAGAGCAGCTCGTGGGCGGAGTCGCCATGGGCTGCGCCGGCACGGATCTGCGCGAGCGTCTGCGCGAGCCGATAGGCAGTTCGCGCCTGTGGCGTGTCTATCAGCAGCAGCGCCGCCGGTTCAGCCATCGCCTCGGTGAGCAGCTCCGAGGCCGCACGTCGGGTCTCCCCCTCGAACTCCTGCGTCCGCAGCACGGCGCGCAGACGGCGCAGTCCGATCGCATCGAGGCCGCCAAAGGGCGAAGTCAGCGCCGCCGCCAGCTCCTCCGCGGGGCGCTCGACGGCCGGCATCATCCCCAGGCGCACCAGGTGCAGCAAGCCCCGCACCGCGGGCTCTTCCCCGAGCGGTCTTGCCGCACTGGCTGCGCGCGTCGGAACCTCGCGCGCAGCCAGCTCAGCCGTCAGCCTCGCGACCTGGCGCGTGTCATGCGCAATGACGGCGATCTCGCGCCACGGCAGGCCCTCGGCGACGTGCCAGGAGCGCAGCGTCCGCGCAATCCCGTCGAGCTCTTCGTGCGGCGACGCTGCCCACATCGTCGTGATCTCGCCGGCTCCGCCCGAGGCGACGGGTTCAGCAGCAGGCTCGACCGGGGCAGGTTCGGCATCCGGAGCAAGGCGGTGCTCTACCGCGCCCGCGGTTCCGATCGATCCGGCGACAGTGCGGGCAACCCGCACGAGGGCGGGACGGGCGCGGTACGGATGCCGCAGCACGAACCGATCGGTGAACATCGATGCCAGCCGTGCGAAGGTTTCGGGACCGGCACCGCGGAATGCGCCGGAGCCGACGTCGGGATCCCCGAACGCGAGCACGGCGATTCCCCGCACGCGCGCAGCTTCCAGGAGCGCCACCGCACCCCAGCTGAGCTCCTGCGCATCATCGACCATGAGGAGGCTCGGCATCGTGGTGACACCATCGAGCAGCAACGCCTCGGTGGCCTCACGGAGCACCTCAGCGGGGTCGCGATGGGCCGGGCGCAGTCGGTCGAGCACGTATCGGTACTCACGCCAGAACGAGCCAGCCGCTGACCACACCGGGTTGGCGCGGTCGGCTCCCAGGCGTTCGAGGTCTTGCGGCGCGAGCCCCAGTTCGGTGGCGAGCGCGAACAGAGCTCGAAGCTCCGACCGAAACCCCCGGGACCGTCGCACCGCCGTGCCCAAAGACTCGGGCCACCGGGATGCCCCCTCAGCGGCATCCGCTTCGTCGCCCTCCAGAAGATCGGCGATGACGGCATCCTGATCGGGAGCGGTGAGAAGCTGCGGAAGCGGATCGCCCGCCGTGACGGCGCGTGATCGCACGATCTGGAAGGCGAACGACGCGACCGAGCGCGCCAAGGGTCCCGGGGTCGCGATATCCAGGTCGGCGGTGACCCGGTCGCGCAGGTCGGTCGCGGTCTGGCGCGTGGGCGTCAGGATCAGCACGTCGTCGGCGCGAACATCGCCAGCGCGCAAGAGGCGGGCCGTTCGCGCGAGGATCGCCGATGTCTTGCCGGTGCCGGCCGCGCCGACGACCAAGCCGCTCGCATCTGCGGGCAGCGCGACGACCTGTGCCTGCGAGCGATCCATAACGACGACGCTACCCAGCCCCGACGACATCACTGTGTCGTAGAGTTGCCATGCACCTACGGCACCGGCCGCACGGCGGCATGAGAAAGGCAGGAACGTGGAGATTCGCATCGGCATCACGAATTCGGGTCGCGAGCTGAACTTCGAGACGAACGATTCCGCCGCTGACGTTCGCCAGTCCGTCGCCCAGGCGCTGGATTCCGGCGCAACGCACGTCACCTTCACCGACGTCCGCGGAAACGCCTACATCGTCCCGACTGCAGGACTTGCCTACGTCGAGGTCGGCACCGAAGAGGCGCGTCGCGTCGGGTTCGTCGCCTGATCTGAGCCGCGCCGATTAGGCAGCCAGTCCCAGGTCGTCCATCCGGCGCGAGTGCGCTGCCATCAGCTGCGTGAAGACCGGCTCGACCTTCTGCTCGTCCTGCAGCTGAAGGTGCTTGGGTCGAAGGGCTGCGCGCGCAACCAGGAGCGTGTCGCCCACCAAGCGTCGCCCCCACATCGCCAGCAGTGAGCGCCACTCGTCGTCGCTGTCGATCGTTTCGGTCAGGATCTCCACGACCGCCTGGCGATCGGCATCCGCACCGAGGATGCGCGCCACACGACGACCGGTGTCTCCGTAGCTGGCAGCCAGCGCAAGGTAGAAGTCATCGAGCATGCCGGCGATGATGTGCACCGAGAGCATCGTCTCTTGCGGACGCACGCCGTGGGTGGCGCGGCGGAAATGATCGAGCGGTTCCCGGAAGGGCAGCATCAGCGCCGTCGGGTCGTCTCCGCGATCACGGATGACGCCAACGAGAGCCTCGTGCTTGGTCAGCGCCGCGCCCGCAGCCCGCGACAGCGCTTCCTTCTTCTCGAGCGACGGCGTCATAGCGATGAGTTCACTCAGCGTCTCGAAGAACCCGAGCTGCAGATAGGCGGCCTGCCCGAGGAAGACATCGATGTCGGGGGCGAGCTCTTCGAAATCAACGCGGTGGGCGTCGCCGAAATCGCCCCGGGACCGCAACGACAGCGTCGCGGCCAGCGGACGGCTCTTGCGCCAGAACTTCCAGTCGACCACGCACACAGCCTAGGGCCAGCATGGGCCGACCCGCCGAGCGAGGCCGCTCCGAGGGGTCATCCAGCGCCCGCCGGTAGACTGGGGCGGTCTCCGGCGTAGGCCCGGAGCCCCGCGCCTGCGGCTGAGTGAAGGGCGTGGATCCGACACCAGCGGCAGCACAGGCTGCCAGACAGGCTTCTATCGTGACGACTTTCGCCGATCTCGGCGTGGATCAAGACATCGTCGATGCGCTCGCCGAGCGCGGCATCGTGGATGCGTTTCCGATCCAGGAACAGACCATTCCGCTGGGGCTTCCCGGCCAGGACATCATCGGCCAGGCGAAGACCGGAACCGGCAAGACCTTCGGATTCGGCATCCCTGTGGTGCAGCGCCTCGGGCTCCATCCCGAGCCCGGCGTGAAGGCGCTGATCGTCGTCCCCACCCGCGAACTTGCGGTTCAGGTCTACGAAGACATCGACATGCTGACCAAGAACCGGCCGACCTCGGTCGTCGCCATCTACGGCGGAAAGGCCTACGAGGGTCAGATCGAGCAGCTCAAGGCCGGCGCGCAGATCGTCGTCGGTACCCCGGGTCGACTCATCGACCTGGCCGGCCAGCGCCTCCTGGATCTCTCGAACGCGACCGAGGTCGTGCTCGACGAGGCCGACAAGATGCTCGACCTCGGGTTCCTTCCCGACATCGAGAAGATCTTCCAGCGCGTTCCCGCCGTTCGCCATACACAGCTGTTCTCGGCGACGATGCCCGGGCAGATCGTGACCCTCGCGCGCCGGTTCATGAGCAACCCGATCCACATCCGGGCAAGCGACCCGGATGAGGGACTCACGCAGGCCAACATCCGGCACCTGGTCTACCGCGCCCATTCGCTTGACAAGGACGAGGTCATCGCCCGCATCCTGCAGGCCGAGGGGCGCGGCAAGACGGTGATCTTCACGCGGACCAAGCGAGCGGCGCAGAAGCTCGTCGACGAGCTGCAAGACCGCGGCTTCTCAGCCGCCTCCGTGCACGGCGACATGAGCCAGGAAGCGCGCGAGCGCTCGATGGCAGCGTTCAAGGCCGGCAAGAAGGATGTGCTGATCGCCACGGATGTCGCGGCGCGCGGCATCGACGTCGACGACGTGACACACGTGATCAACCACACCATCCCGGATGACGAGAAAACGTACCTGCACCGGGCAGGTCGTACCGGGCGCGCTGGGCGCACCGGTATCGCCGTGACCTTCGTCGACTGGGATGACCTGCACAAGTGGGCCCTGATCAACCGCGCGCTGGAGTTCGGTCAGCCGGAGCCGATCGAGACGTATTCGTCGAGCCCTCACCTGTACACCGATCTCGACATCCCCGAGGGGACGAAGGGTCGCATCGTGACAGCGCCGCGCACCGAGACCGTCTCCACGGCGGAGGGCGGGTCGTCGAACGGACGGTCCGGGTCGCGTCGGCGTCGCTCGCGCGGCGGCTCGTCGGGCTCAAGCGGATCGCAGGGCTCGTCGGGAACGCCGCCGCGCACAGCCGACGGTGCCGGCACGCACGACGGTGGGGGCGCCGAGCACCGCGACGGCACGACGACGCCGCGCCGTCGCCGCCGGCGCCGCGGCCCGCGCCCCGACGCAGCCTGATCTCCGCGTGATCGCGCGGGCGTTGCTCTCGAAACGGGACACCCGACAGCGCTAAGGTGATGGCTGCGGCATCGCGCCGCACAAACCCCGAAAGGCTGTCATGCGATTTCTTGAAGCTGTGACGACGGGATACGAGTACCAGGGATTCTGGGGCTCGTTCTGGGACATCATCTGGTGGTTCCTGTGGATCTTCGTCTTCGTTGCGTACCTGTTCGTGCTGTTCGCGATCATCGGCGACCTCTTCCGTGACCACAAGCTGAACGGTTGGTGGAAGGCCGTTTGGATCATCTTCCTGCTCTTCCTCCCCTTCATCACGGCGCTGGTCTACCTCATCGCCCGCGGACGCGGCATGAGCGAGCGCTCGATGAAGGAAGCCGAGCAGATCAAGCAGGCCCAGGATGCCTACATCCAGTCGGTCGCCGGCGGCGGGGCCAAGCACAGCCCGGCCGAGGAGATCGCCCGCGCCAAGGCTCTCCTGGACGCTGGCACCATCTCGCAGGCCGAGTACGACCAGCTGAAGGCCAAGGCCCTCGGCTGATCCGACACTCAAGCGAAGCGCCCCCGTCTCTTCTCGAGGCGGGGGCGCTGCCGTTCTGCGCGGGGGTTCGAGGCCGGCATCCGAACTTCGCAGAATCGCGCGAACCTCGCAGGATCCTGAGCCGAAAGTGCGGAGTTCGCGCGATTCTGCGACGCTGGCGTGGCGCGCGCCACGCCATCAGAGGCAGGCTCGGCTCACGGGTAGACCGGCGCACTGCCTCGCCCGGCGGCGAGGATGCGCTCGACCATGGCGGGG
>NZ_DCBW01000060.1:97033-149887 GCF_002313585.1 Microbacterium sp. UBA1097
CGGTCGTGTGCTCGCCCGGCACGTTCGGCTTGCCCAGGCCGTGGTAGTCGCTCGATCCGGTCACGATGAGGTCGCGCTCAGCGACCAGCGGTTCCAGCTCACGGATGCCGGCAGCAGTGTTGTCGCGGTGGCCGAGCTCGAAGCCGGCGAGACCGGCGTCCAGCATCCGGGTCACCAGCGGCGCCGGGAAGGGGCCCGCGCGCCCGGCAGGGTGGGCGAGGATCGGCACTCCCCCGGCTGCCACGATGAGCCGGACAGCCGTCACCGGGTCGGGCGCGAAGAGGGCGACGTAGTAGGGGCTCCGGGGGCTGAGGATGCCGCGGAAGGCCTCATCACGATCGCGCACGTGCCCCCGAGCGACGAGCGCGTCGGCGATGTGAGGGCGACCAACGGTAGCTCCGTCGGAGGTCTGCTCGAGGATGTCCTCCCACTCGAGGTCGAAGTCTCGGGCGATCCGGTCCGAGATCATCCGGGCCCGGTCGAGGCGAGAGGTCCGCACCCGCTCGGTCATCGCCCGCAGGTTCTCGTCGTCGGGGTCGAACAGGTAGGCGAGCACATGAACGCTGCGCCAGTCATCGCGCGCCGACATCTCCATGCCCGGCACGAACATCATGCCGAGGGACGCGGCTGCCTCGGCGGCCTCACCCCAACCCGCGGCGGTGTCGTGATCGGTCAGGGCGGCGATGCGCAGGCCGTGACGATGCGCTGCCCGCATGACGTCAGCTGGCGCGTCTGTCCCGTCTGACTGCGTCGAATGCAGATGCAGGTCGGCGGGTCCCTCGAAGAGCCGCTCGTCGTCCATCGTTTGAGCCTAGCGCCGCGTGCACAGCTCACCGCGGCGCGGCTCGTACCCTTCTCTCAGAACGCTGTCATAGGCTCGCGGACGTGCGTCGAGCTCTGGGGATCCTCGTTGCGGTGATCTGGGTCGCCGTGGTCGCGGTGCTCACCGCTCCCGACTTCTTCCGGGTGGAACGCCTGGCACCGATCGCCCAGATCATCGCTTTCCGCGGGGTGATCCTCCTCGCCATCGCGGCGGTCGGCATCCTCGCCCTGTTCGCGTCGTTCGCTCGGTCGATTCGACCGCTCGCGATCACCGTCGTGATCGTTGCAGTGATCGGTGTTCTCGCGAACGGGGCTATCGTCCTGGGCCGCGGTATCGGCACCGAGAGCCTTCCCGCAAAGACCGACACCGCCATCCGCGTCATGACCTGGAACACCGCGGGACCGGCGACCTCCGCCGATGAGATCGCGCGCCTGGCCGTCGCGATGGATGCCGACATCGTCGCTCTTCCCGAAACGACCATCGAGACCGGCGAACAGGTCGCGATCGAGATGAGGGAGCTCGGCCATCCGATGTGGGCACACCACGCGAAAGACCCCTCGACGCCCTGGGATGCCGGATCGACGACCCTGCTCATCACCCCCGATCTCGGCGATTATGCGGTGATCGAATCGTCGGTGGAGGGCACGAGCACGACATCCACGGTGCCAAGCGCCGTAGCGATGCCCGTTTCGGGGGTCGGCCCGATCGTCGTGGCAGCTCACGCCGTCGCACCCCGCTCCGGCTACATGGAGGATTGGCGCGCCGATCTGCGTTGGCTCGGCGACCAGTGCGCTGCCGACAACGTCATCATGGCCGGCGACTTCAACGCGACGCTCGACCATTTCGGCGGACTCGGCGTCGATGGGGGCGAACTCGGGCGGTGCGTGGATGCGGCGGCAGCCAGCGGCACGGGATCCGTGGGCACCTGGAGCACGGCCTGGCCCTCGCTACTGGGCACCGCCATCGACCACGTCATGACAACCGACGCGTGGACGGTGACGGGTTCACTCGTTCTGTCATCGGTCGACGGCAGCGGAAGCGATCACCGACCGCTCGTGGTGCAACTGGAACCAGCCCAACCCTGACCCACGAGAACCTCGCGTGCGAGACTGGATGAATGAGCACGACCGGCGACAGCGAAGCCACGACGACGACTGCGGCGACCGAAACCAGCACGACGAACCGCAAGCAGCCGTTCCCGCAGGGCTTCCTCGACACGATCTCGACGGGCTGGGCTGAGCGCCCCGAAACGTTCCCCCCCGCCCGGTCGCGGGCCGCCTTCGCGGCGCGACGCCGCCACGCGCTCTCGGCGGCCTTCCCCGGCGAGCGCCTGGTCTTTCCCGCGGGTGAGCTCAAGCAGCGCTCCAACGACACCGACTACCGGTTCCGGGCTCATTCGGCCTTCGCACACCTGACCGGGTGGGGGTCGGATGCCGAACCCGGCGCGATCCTCGTGATGGACCCGCTTCCCGACGGCGGACACGAGGCAGTCCTGTACTTCCGCGAGCGCGCTGACCGTACGACGGCAGAGTTCTACGCCGATGCGTCCATCGGGGAGTTCTGGATCGGGCCGCGTCCGGCCCTGGCGGGTGTTGCTGCCGACCTCGGCATCCGTACCGACCACATCGCCGCCTTCGCACCAGCCGACGGCGAGCGCGTCGTGGACGTTGACGCCGACCTCACCCGCGCGGTTTCGGAGATGCGACTGATCAAGGATGAGGATGAGATCGCGCAGATGCGCGAAGCCGTCGCCGTGACCGCAGCGGGGTTCGATGACATCGTCGCCGACCTCCCCCGAATCGCCCGACACCCCCGCGGGGAACGGATTGTCGAGGGAGTGTTCCACTTGCGCGCGCGCAGCGACGGCAACGGCGAGGGATACGACACGATTGCCGCATCCGGACCCCACGCCTGCTACCTGCACTGGACCCGCAACGACGGCGCGGTGCTGCCGGGAGATCTCATCCTGATCGATGCCGGCGTCGAGCTCGACAGTCTCTACACCGCCGACATCACCCGAACCCTGCCGGTCAGCGGGACGTTCACCGACGTGCAGCGACGCGTCTACGAGACGGTACGCGAGGCCGCGGATGCCGCGTTCGCTGCAGCCCGCCCCGGGGTGACCTTCCGCTCGATCCACGAAGCCGCCATGCAGGTCATCGCTGCGCGCACTGCGGAGTGGGGCCTTCTGCCGGTGACCGCTGAGGAGGCGCTTGCTGCGGACACCGGTGGCCAGCATCGCCGGTACATGGTCCACGGCACCAGCCACCACCTCGGCATCGACGTTCACGACTGCGCTCAGGCGCGCAGGGAGATGTACTACGACGGCATCCTGCAGCCCGGGATGGTGTTCACGATCGAGCCGGGCCTGTACTTCCAGATCGACGACCTCACGGTTCCCGAAGAACTGCGCGGAATCGGCGTTCGCATCGAGGACGACGTATTGATGACCGTCGAGGGCCCCGTGAACCTGTCAGCAGGCATCCCCCGCACAGCCGACGAGGTCGAAGCCTGGATCGCGCGGCTCGCGCGCTAGCGCACCGAGCGGGCGACTATGCCTTGTCGTCGCCCCGCGGCGCCGCATCCTGGCCGGCTCCGGTGTCGGGAGTGCCCGGCGCAGATGAGGCATCAGTGCCGGATTCCGCCGGCTCCGGCGGCGTCACGTCTTCGATCCGCTGGCCGTAGCGCGGCGGCTCCAGGGGCGCGGCCGGGCGCTCGGGCGGCGGGGTGACCACCTGCGTACGCTGCGGCGCTGGCGCTGCAGCCTGCGGTCCCAGCACCTGGCGTGCCCTTCCCGCGCTGCTGCCGGCAACGGCGATGTCGTAGTGGTCGGCGACGAACTGCATGACCGACGCGAAGTCGCGGCGGCGGCGCACGATGGCGAAGGTCAGCAAGCTGGCGAGCATGCCGATCGCGATACCGACGAACAGCACCCCGACGAAGGCCTGGATCGGCACGTTCGGCATCCCGAGTACGAAGACGGCAGAAAACAGCATGCCCAGGAGTAGTCCGTTGATCGCGCCTGATCGCGCTGCCGTGGCGTAGCCGAGGCGACCGGTGACCCGCTCCATCGAACGCAACCCCTGACCGACGATCGTGATCTCGCGGGCGGGAATGTCTTCGGCGATGAGCTTGGACACCGCCTTCTGGGCGGCTTCGTACTTGTCGAAGGTCGCGACGGTCTGTCCGACGTCCTCGAGGTTGCGGGCGAACTGCCCCCCCATCATGCTCATTCGTCCATCCTCCCATGCCGGGTCTCGCCGTCCGCTGAGTCGACATGAATCGCCGCACGTAACCGCAGGAGGCCATGCCCGGGCGCCGGGCTACGCTGGACGGGTGAACACGCAGCGGGTCTTCGTCGCGCGCCTCTCTGGCTGCGCAGTCTTCGACCCTGCCGGCGATCGGCTCGGACGCGTCCGCGATGTCGTGGTCGTCTACCGTGCCGATGACCCGCCCCGCGTCGTCGGACTCGTGGTCGAGATCCCCGGTCGGCGAAACGTCTTCGTCTCTATCGGGCGTGTCACCTCGATCGCGCCGGGACAGGTCATCACCACCGGCCTCATCAATGTCCGCCGGTTCCAGCAGCGCGGCGGCGAGGTCCGGGTCCTCGCCGAACTTCTCGGTCGTCGGGTCTACTTCCGCGACGGATCAGGGGAAGCGGTCATCGAGGATGCCGCCATCGAGCGCGACCGGCTGGGCGCCTGGGACATCGGACAGCTGTTCCTGCGCCGTCCCCGCACGAGCGCTTCTCCGTTCACGAAGGGCCCGACAACGCTCGCCGGCTGGGATGAGGTCACCGAGCAACTCGATTCGACGCAGGAGCCGTCGGCGGAACAGCTCGTTGCGACCCTCAGCGAGCTGAAACCCGCCGACCTCGCCAATACGCTGCTCGACCTTCCTGACGCACGCCTGCTCGAGGTCGCTGAAGAGCTCCCCGACGACCGCCTCGCCGACGCACTCGAAGAGATGCCCGAGGACGACCAGGCGCACATCCTCGAGCAGCTGGGCGACGAGCGCGCCGCCGACATCCTCGACGCCATGGAACCGGATGACGCGGCCGATCTTCTGGGGCAGCTTCCCGCCCTTCGCTCCGAGCAGCTCCTGGACCTCATGGAGCCCGAGGAAGCTGAGGACGTTCGCGAGCTCCTCAAGTACGGCCCTGACACTGCCGGTGGTCTCATGACGAGCGAGCCGATTGTGCTCTCGGCCGAAGCGACGGTCGCCGAAGCGCTCGCGCTCATCCGCCGCCATGAACTGCATCCGGCACTCGCGGCGTCAGTGTTCATCACCCTTCCCCCGTACGAGACTCCCACGGGGCGGTTCTTGGGTACCGTGCACTTCCAACGGATGCTGCGCTACCCGCCGCACGAGCGGCTCGGTTCCCTCATCGACGACACCATCGAGCCGCTCGCGGCTACCGCGACGGCAGCCGAGGTCGCCCGCATCCTCGCCTCGTACAACCTCGTGTCGGTGCCCGTCGTCGATCAGGTCCACCGCCTCGTCGGTGTTGTCAGCGTCGACGACGTCCTGGACTACCTCCTCCCCGAGGACTGGCGCTCGCACTCCACCGACCAGCGACCGGTGTCCTTTCCCTGGACAGGGCCGGTGAAGCTGTGATGGCGCGCTCGCCTCGGGGGTTGGATGCCCCCCGCGGTCGGTCGAGCATGCCGATTCGCGGGCGCACACCTCAGCCCTCGCGGGATCGGTTCGGCAGGGCCACGGAATGGATCGCCCGAAACATGGGGACCCCGTGGTTCCTCGTGGCCCTCACGCTGTTCTGCGTCGCGTGGATCGCGTGGAACACTGCTGCCCCCGAGAATCTGCGGTTCGATTCCGCGGCCAACGGCTTCACGGCCCTGACGCTCATGCTCTCGCTGCAGGCTTCCTACGCCGCTCCCCTCATCCTGCTCGCCCAGAACCGCCAGGATGACCGCGACCGCGTGCAGATCGAGCAGGACCGCCAGCGCGCGGAACGAAACCTGGCCGACACCGAGTACCTCGCGCGCGAGATCGTGGCCCTCCGCATCGCCCTCACCGAAGTCACCTCCGAGGTCGTCACCCGTGACACGCTGCGCGCCGAGCTGAAATCGCTGCTGAGAAAGCTCGACGAACGCGCGGAGCCGCAGCACACCGAGGGCGCGCCCGCCACGAACGCGTCTCCGGTCCGCGAGGACGGCTCGGCGTGATGAGCGGGGGCGTGCGGTGACAGCCGCAGACGAGGTCACGCGCGCCGTCGGCGCCGTGATGGATCCGGAGTTGCGCCGCCCGATCGGCGAGCTCGGCATGGTTCGCGGCGCTCGCGTCGATGGCGGCACGGCATGGGTCGACATTGCGCTCACCGTCGCCGGATGCCCCGCTGCAGCTCGAATCGAATCCGATGTTCGTGCCGCCGCACTGTCGGTACCGGGCGTGGCTTCCGCCGAGATCGCAGTGGGGGTCATGGATGCACAGGAGCGCGCTCGCCTCACCGAGATGCTGCGCGCCGGGCGCCCGGCCAGGTCGATGCCGTTCGGGCCCGATTCCCTGACCCGCGTGATCGCCGTCACGAGCGGCAAAGGCGGGGTCGGCAAGTCGACACTGACCGCGCTGCTGGCGACGAGCCTGGCAGCGCGGGGCCTGCGCGTCGGGCTCATCGACGCCGACGTCCACGGGTTCTCGATTCCCGGCATCCTGGGTCTTGTCGGACCGGACGGCACGCCCCCGCAACCGACGCGGATCGATGACCTCATGCTGCCTCCCGTCGCGCACGGGGTGAAGGTGATCTCGATCGGAATGTTCCTGCGACGTGGTTCGGGAGAGGAGCCGCTCGGCGCCGTGGCGTGGCGTGGCCCGATGCTCCACCGCACCGTGCAGCAGTTCCTCACCGACGTCCACTTCGGTGACCTCGACATTCTGCTGCTAGACATGCCACCGGGAACCGGCGATGTCGCGATCTCCGTCGGACAACTCCTGCCCCACGCCGAGGTCATCGTGGTGACCACGCCCCAGCGCGCGGCCGCCGACGTCGCGATCCGCTCGGGTCTCGTGGCCCGGCAGACCGGTCAGCGCGTGCTGGGAGTCGTCGAGAACATGGCGCCGCTGACCCTTCCCGACGGCACAGTGCTCGATCTGTTCGGCTCCGGCGGCGGGGAGCTTGTCGCCACCGCGCTGCAGACGGATGCCGAACCCGTCCCGCTCCTCGGCTCCATCCCGCTCAGTCAGGGCGTGCGGGCATCAGGCGACGCCGGCGACGTGCACCTCGTGACGGATGCCGGCGACCCCGCCGCGGCGGCAATCGAGGCCGTCGCGGATGCGGTTCTGGGCTCCGGCCGCGGACTGTCGGGCCGCTCCCTGCCGATGCGCGTCAGGTAGCTTCCGCATCGAACGGCGGAGTCTCGCCGGCGGCCAGCGGCGGTGCCTTCGTCGACGTTGCGCTCTCTGCCGCGGCAGCAGCTGTGCCGGCGGCCGCCATCGTTGCGGATTGCGGCTTGACGGGCGGTGTCGGCGGGTCATCGAGGAGGGCCTCACGGATGATGCGACGGGGGTCGTACTGGCGCGGATCGAGCGTGCGCCAATCCACGTCGTCGAAGTCCTCGCCCATCTCCTCTTTCACGCGCGAGCCTGCGGAGCGGGCGAAGTCGCGAGCTCGACGCACGAACTGTCCGAGTGCTGCCGCATAGCGCGGAAGACGCTGGGGGCCGATGATCATCCCGGCGATCAGACCGATCAGCAAAAGCTTCTCGATCGTGATCCCGTTGAACATGGCTCAAGATTACCCCTCGCGCCTCAGCGAGAATCCGGGCGCGCGCACGTAGGCTTGCCCCTCAGGGAAAGGGCAGTGCATGGGAGATCACGCGGTCAATCGATTCGTCGAAGAGGTCACGGTCGAACCCGACGCGATCGCCCGCGCTCGCGAGGCTGCGCTGGAGTTGGGCGCCGAACCGATCAGCGCGGCAGTCGGCGTGCAGTGTGCGACCATCGCCGCCGTCGGGCGCGCGCTGAACATCGTCGAGATCGGCACGGGCGGCGGAGTCTCCGGCCTGTGGCTGCTGCGCGGTGCGCCGCAGGCGACTCTCACCACGATCGATGTCGAGCCCGAGCATCTCGGGGCAGCGCGTCAGGCTTTCGCGCAGGCGAAGGTGCCGCCCGCTCGCGCCCGGTTCATCACGGGCCGCGCAGCCGAGGTGCTTCCGCGCATGAACGAGGCATCGTACGACATCGTGTTGGTCGACGCCGAGCCCGAGGGCGTCATCGAATACGTCGAACACGGACTGCGACTGGTACGCCCCGGCGGTACCGTCCTCATCCCCCGAGTCCTCGCCGGAGGTGCCGTCGCCGATCCGGTCAAGCGCGACGAGGTGACGACCGCGTACCGCTCGCTCATTCAAGAGGTTGCACAGTCCCCCGCTGTCCTGGGTGCGCTCAACACTGCGCGCGAAGGACTCCTGCAGCTCACGACGCTCCCGTCGGTCTAAAGCGCCACACCGACAACGCGAAAGCGGCCGGTCTACCGACCGGCCGCTTTCGCGTTGAGATGATCGCGTGTTACGCGGCTCCGACAACTCCGCCGAGCACGTCGTACAGTTCCTTGGCCTCGGCGTCGTTCACCGAGACGACAAGGCGGCCACCGCCTTCGAGAGGTACTCGCACGATGATGAGGCGGCCTTCCTTCACGGCCTCCATCGGTCCGTCTCCGGTTCGCGGCTTCATGGCTGCCATGGCGGCTCCCTTTCGTCGTGGTCTACCAATCAAGCTTAGGGGATTTGCCAGAACCGATTGCCGAGGGCATACATGTTGTAGATCCACCACCACTGCCCGGCCAGGCACGCGATGAGGACGCCGACGCGCCACACGAGGGACCGCGGCACCGCAAAGGCGCCCCAGAGGGGCGACAGCGGAACAAGGAGGCGAAAGATGCTCGACTGGGGGAAGAACACCGCCAGCAGGTAGACGAGGTAGCTGACAGCCCAGAGGCGGATCTCGGGTCCCAGCGCCCGAACCTGCGGCGCCCAGAGCAGCGCCGCGGCCGCGCCGGCCAGAATCACCGAGAGCAGGATGACTCCGCCGGCGGCCCCCCACCCCCAGACCTCCCCCCAGAACGCAGCACCGCGCACGAAGGCGTCGAACGGCAGGAAGTGCCCCGCATCGTCCGGGAGCCAGTTGCGCCGCCATGCGAGTTCAGTGGCAAGGTAGGCGCCCGGATCCCCCGTGACGATAGCCGCGATGATCTGCCAGGAAAACCCCACAGCGGTGGCGAGCGCGCCCAGGGCGACGATGTGGATGACCTCGCGCACACGAAGCGGTTCGGCGCGGCGTGAGAAGAAGCGCCAGATTCCGAAGAGCCCGATGAACAGTGCGAACGCGAGAACGCCGGGCCGCGTGTAGCCCATCAGGACCACCAGCGGATACACCCACACGAAGCGGCGGGCGGTGACAGCCCACAGCGCCAAGAAGAGCCACAGCAGGAAGAGCGCCTCCGCGTAGCCCACCTGGAACAGTGCAGCCAACGGACCGGCAGCAAAGAAGGCGGACGCCCAGATGGCAGCCGATCCCCCGATCCGACCCCGCAGCATCCGGTACAGCACGTAGGTTGCGCCGTACCCGGCTGCCAGAGATATCAGAACGGCAGCGACTCCCCACCAACCGCCCACGAGCGGCGCGATGGCGGCAGCGAGGTATGCGTAGATCGGCATGAACGCCCACTGATTTTCGGCGACAGCGCCCGCGTCAGTGAGAGGAAGGTCGGCGGGGTAACCGTTGACCGCCAGGAACCAATACCACTGGGCATCCCACCCCACGACGAGATCCTGGACACTCGCCCCCGCACCGAAGCGTGTTCCCTCGGCCGATAACGCGGCAGCCAGGATCAGGAAGCCGAACGTGACGGCACGCGCAGCGAGATAGATGAGCGCGATCGTCAGCGCCGGCGGTAGCGACCGCCGGGATGGCGGCGCCGGTGCCGTCAGGTCAGCCACGCGCGCAGCCCGCGCTCGACATCCAGAATCTGGGCAACGGCAACGCGCTCTTCGTCGTGATGAGCGAGTTGCGGGTCTCCCGGGCCGTAGTTGACAGCGGGGATGCCGAGAGCCGAGAACCGTGCCACATCCGTCCAGCCGTACTTGGGTTGCGCGGTACCGCCAACGGCAGTGACGAACTCCTGCGCCAGCGGGTCATCGAGCCCCGGCCGCGCGCCCTCGGCCATATCGATGACCTCGACCTCGAACCCGTCGAAGACCTCTCGCACGTGCGCCTCGGCCTCGGCGCCACTGCGTGAGGGAGCAAAGCGGTAGTTCACCTCGACCTCACAGACGTCGGGGATGACGTTTCCTGCCACACCGCCCGTGATGCGAACAGCGTTCAGACCTTCCCGGTAGACGAGCCCGTCAACGGGAACCTCCCGCGCCGTGTAGGCGGCGAGCCGCTCGAGAATTGGTGCCGCCTTGTGGATGGCGTTCTCGCCGATCCATGACCGTGCACTGTGCGAACGCACACCGTGCGTTCTGACGATCGCCCGCATGTGGCCGTTGCAGCCGCCCTCCACCTGGCCGTTGGAGGGCTCCCCGAGAATAGCGAAGTCGGCGGCCAACAGGTCGGCCCGGGTCGCTGCGATGCGGGTGAGCGCGTTGAGGGCAGCAGCCACCTCCTCGTGGTCATACCAGATCCACGTGATGTCAGCCTTCGGCGCGACGAGGTCGGCGGCAAGCTTGAGCTGCACCGCTACTCCGGCCTTCATGTCAACGGTGCCGCGGCCCCAGATGAACTCTTCGCCGTCGATGTCGACCGTTCGCGTGGGAACGTTGCGGTTGATGGGGACGGTGTCGATGTGGCCGGCGATGGCAACCCGGCGATCTCTCCCGAGATTCGTGCGAGCGATGATCGTGTCGCCGTCTCGGATGACCTCGAGGTGTGGCAGGTCGCCCACTGCCTGCTCGATCAGGTCCGCGAGATGTCCTTCGTCTCCCGAGACGCTGGGGATATCGCAGATCGCGCGGGTGAGATCGACAGCATTCGAGGTCAGGTCCAGCACTCCTCGAGTCTAGCCAGGGGTCGAAGCTGTGCGATGGGCGGGGCGTGACAGGCGCAGCGCCCGGGGCGCGACTCGATACCCTGGAACGATGACGGCACAGCGGAAGATCAGCGGTATCGGGGCGGCAACTGTCGCGGCAGACGGCACGGTTCTGGACACCTGGTACCCGTCGCCTCAGGCGGGGGCACTGTCTGATCACCGGGACGCTCACGAGGCCGCACGAGCTCTGGTAGCCGAGGCTGTGGGCACGGATGACACGCGCGGCGTCAGCATCGAGCAGGTCGAGATCGAGATCGATCTCGACGCGGCACCCTCGGGCACACCGGATGCCTACCTCCGCCTCCACGCACTGTCACACCGACTCGTCGCTCCGAACAACCTGAACCTTGACGGCATCTTCGGTGCGCTCCCCAACGTCGCCTGGACCAACGCCGGACCCGTCGACCCGCGCGAGCTCGACCGGCGCCGCGCACGACTGCAACGCGCCGGCATCCAGGTACAGAGCCTCGATAAGTTCCCGCGCCTGACCGACTACGTCGTGCCCACGGGCGTCCGCATCGGCGACGCGTCTCGCGTGCGGCTGGGCGCGTACCTGTCCCCCGGAACCACCGTGATGCACGAAGGCTTCGTGAACTACAACGCCGGAACCCTCGGCCAGAGCATGGTGGAGGGCCGAATCTCACAGGGCGTCATCGTCGGTGACGGCAGCGACATCGGCGGCGGCTCCTCGATCATGGGCACACTCTCGGGAGGCGGCACGCACCGTGTCTCGATCGGGAGTCGTTCCCTCCTCGGCGCAAACGCGGGCATCGGCATCTCTCTGGGGGACGATTGCGTCGTCGAGGCAGGGTTGTACGTCACCGCAGGGTCGAAGATCGTGCTCGCCGACGAGCCTGTCGGCGCTGACGGTACGCGCACGACAGTCAAGGGTGCTGAGCTCTCGGGCCGGGACGGCATCCTGTTCCGCCGCAACTCGCTCACGGGAGCGATCGAGGCAGTCCGCCGCGCTGGCGTCGGGGTGACCCTCAACGAAGCGCTCCACGCCTGAGGCGAGGTCGAATCTGCGCGTCAGCGACGCACGCGCACTGAGAGGCACGTAACGCACCCCTCGAGTTTCTCGAACTCCGTCACGGGTGTCTGGATGACGGTGAGCCCGCGCGAGCGGAGAAGCGCAGCCGTTTGCGGTGCATCGGCCGACATCAGGACTGTCGCCTCGTCGAGGACGACAACGGCGGTGCCGTGCTCTTCGGGCACGGGGAGGAATCGGGGGAACACCGACGGGTCGTCGACGAGCGGCTCGTACCCGATGACGGTTCCATCAGGAAGCGCCGTCACCGCGCTCTTCAGATGCAGGACGCGTGTCACCGGCACCGCGACGACCTTCCATCCCCGAGGGCTCAGCAGGGCCTCCAGTTGGCGGATGCCGTCATCATTGGTCCGCGATGACGCCCCGACGTAGACGGTGCGCCCGATCTTGAGCACGTCGCCGCCGTCGAGGGTGCCCGGCGCTTCGATCTCGTGCACAGGAAAACCGAGCGTCTCTGCTACCGCGCGGGCCGTTGCGATTTCGCCGCGCCGGGATTCGGCGCCGGGCCGACCGATCACCACGATGTCGTCGAATATGACGAGGGCATCCTCGATGAAGACGCCGTCGGGCTGGTCCGGTGCCGCAGGAACATCGATGACCTGCCATCCCCTGTCGCGGTACACCGCGACGTAGTCCCGCCACTGCGACAGGGCGAGGTCCGGATCGGCTTCGACCCGGTCGAGGTGCGTCAGCTCGCCGTCGGCAAGCAGCGGGGAGGGAACGCGGACGAGGAGTTTCGGCATCCGTTCAGAATGCCAGAGTCCCGCCGCGACAGCTGACTCAGACGCCAGGGTAGGTGCGTTCGGGTGCGCCCGTGTACAGCTGCTGCGGGCGGCCGATCTTGGTCTGCGGGTCGGCGTTCATCTCACGCCAGTGCGCGAGCCATCCCGGAAGGCGGCCGATCGCGAACAGCACGGTGAACATGCGCGTGGGGAAGCCCATCGCCTTGTACATGACGCCGGTGTAGAAATCGACGTTCGGGTAAAGGCGACGCTCCTTGAAGTAGTCGTCGTTGAGGGCGATCTCTTCGAGCTGCTTGGCAAGATCCAGGAGCGGGTCATGCACACCGAGCTCCGAGAGCACCTCGTCGGCCGACTCCTTCACGAGCTTTGCGCGCGGGTCGTAGTTCTTGTAGACCCGGTGCCCGAAGCCCATGAGCTTGACGCCGTCCTCCTTGTTCTTGACCCGCTCGACGAAGCGTTCGACGCTCTCGCCCGAGTCTCGGATGCGGGCGAGCATCGAGAGAACCGCCTCGTTCGCACCGCCGTGCAGCGGGCCGTAAAGCGCGTTGATACCCGCCGAGATCGACGAGAACTGGTTGGCGCCGGTCGACCCGACCAGGCGCACCGTCGAGGTCGACGCGTTCTGCTCGTGGTCCTCGTGCAGGATCAGCAACCGTTCGAGCGCCCGGGATACGACGGGGTTGACGTCGTACAGCTCCGATAGGACACCGAAATTGAGCTTGAGGAAGTTGTCGACGAAGCTCATCGAGTTGTCGGGGTACAGGAAAGCCTGGCCGATGCTCTTCTTGTGGGCGTAGGCCGCAATGACCGGGAGCTTCGCGAGAAGCCGGATCGTGTTGACCTCGACGTGCTCGGGATTGTGGGGGTCGGACTCGTCTTCGTAGTAGGTCGACAGAGTGGCCGTCGCCGCCGACAGCACCGACATCGGATGCGCGGTCGGCGGCAGCGAGCCGAAAAAGCGCTTGAGGTCCTCGTGCAGCAGTGTGTGGCGACGGATGCGGTTGTCGAACTCCGCGAGTTCGTCGGCCGTGGGCAGCTCGCCGTAGATGAGCAGCCACGCGACCTCGAGGTACGTGCTGTGAGTCGCGAGCTGCTCGATCGGATAACCGCGGTAGCGCAGGATGCCGGCATCCCCGTCGATATAGGTAATCGCCGACTTGGTGGAGGCGGTGTTGACGAATCCGTAGTCCAGGGCCGTGTACCCCGTCTGCCGCGTAAAGGTTGCGACATCGATGCTCGGTACTCCGTCGGTGCCGTGGAGCACGGGGAACTCCGCGGTCCGATCGCCGACGGTCAGGATGGCCTTTTGCTGCGGGGTCTGCGCGTCGTCCACGGCGCCTCCTTGCATTGTCTGGGGCTGTCGTCGGCACCGGGACGGGTTCGCCGCCTCGCGGAGCCGTCCAAGCACGCGTCGGTGCCCGGGCTGCCTTTACAGCCTAGTAGTCGGCCCGGCCTACTGTGCGCACAGCCAAAGCGGGTGCTCTTTCGATGGAGGAAACCTCGCAGCGCGGTGCCCGAGCGGGCGTGGGGGGGGGTGTCTAGCCCGCGCGGAGGCGATCCGCCGCAGCGGCGATACGTTCATCGGTTGCCGTCAACGAGAGCCGGACGTGGTGCGAGTGCTGCGCGCCATAGAAGACGCCAGGTCCGACCAGGATGCCGCGCTGCGCGAACCACTCCACGGAGGTCCAGGCGTCCTCACCGCGCGTAAGCCACAGGTACAGGCCGGCCTCGCTCCGATCGACCCGGAATCCCGCTTCCTGCACGGCGGGAAGCAGGATCCCGCGCCGGTGCCGGTACAGCTCCCGCTGCTCGGCGACGTGCGTGTCATCGCGCAGGGCGGCAGCCATCGCCGCCTGAACGGGCGCCGGCGGCATCAGCCCCAGGTGCTTACGGGCTGTCAGCATCCGCTGGATGATCGCGGTGTCGCCCGCGACGAAGGCTGCGCGGTAGCCCGCGAGGTTCGACTGCTTGCTCAGCGAGTACACCGACAGGACTCCGGTGTTGTTCCCTCCGGTGACGCGGGGGTCCAGAGCTGACGGAATCTGCTCGCGGTCCCACGGCGCTTCCCACCCGAGCTCGGCGTAGCACTCGTCGCTCGCGAACACCGCTCCGAGCTCGCTCGCGCGTTCCCGGGCGGTACGCAGCGCCGCAGCATCCAGCACGGCGCCGTCGGGGTTGCCCGGCGAGTTCACCCAGACCAGCCGAGTGTTCTCGGGCCACTGCTCCGGATCGTCGGCCGCGATCGGGGTCGCCCCCACGACTCGTGCACCGACCTCGTAGGTCGGGTATGCCGCCACCGGATGGACGACGACATCTCCGGGCCCGAGGCCGAGGAGCAGCGGCAAGAGGGCGACGAGTTCCTTCGACCCGATCGTCGGGACCACATCGTCGATCGTGAGCCCCGGAACCCCTCGACGGCGGGCATACCAGTCGACGATCGCCTCTCGCAAGAGGGGCGTTCCAACCGTCTGCGGGTAGGCGTGAGCGTCGGTCGCTGCGGCAAGAGCTCTCGCAATCACCTCGGGAGTCGGATCGACCGGCGAACCTATCGAAAGATCGACCATCCCGTCGGGGTGGGAGCGCGCCTGCGCAGCGTGGGGCACCATCGCGTCCCACGGGTAATCGGCCAGATCGGCGACGCCCATCCGTCGAAATCCGGGATCAGTGGTTCTGCGGAGGCAGCTCAGCGATGACCGGGTGATCCTTGGGAATCACACCGACCTTTGCTGCTCCCCCGGGCGAGCCGAGGTCATCGAAGAACTCGACATTCGCCTTGTAGTAGTCCTGCCATTCCTCGGGCAGATCGTCTTCGTAATAGATCGCCTCGACGGGGCACACGGGCTCGCAGGCGCCGCAGTCGACACACTCGTCAGGGTGGATGTAGAGGCTACGTTCCCCCTCATAGATGCAGTCGACGGGGCACTCGTCGATGCAGGCGCGATCCTTGACATCGACGCAGGGAAGGGCGATCACATACGTCACGAATGCAAGTCTAGTCGGCTGCCTCGACCGCCCGGCCGCGATCGACCCGCTCGGGCCAGGCGACCACGAAAGCGGTGACAAGGGGAAGCCACAAGGTCCATACGACGCCCAGTACCGACTGCGGCACGATCACTGAACCGCCGGCTCCGGTGCCCGACAGGACGATCGTCACACCCATGGCGCCAAGCCCGGTGGCAAGCGCAGCCCACCGGTCAGCCGTGAGCAGGCGCACCGCGATGATGACTGCCGCGCCGGCGACCATGGCTAGGACGAGTCCCACCGGGATGCCGAATACGCGATATGCGTGACTGACGGTACCTGCGGCCCCATAGATCGCCCCGACAACCAGCGCAACAACCCACGCGGCAAGCCGAAGGAACGAGAAGCGCTGCACCGCATCACTGTATCGCGGTGGCGCTGCACGAAACCTCAGACAGCCAGACCCCACCACCGCAGCGCTGCTGCTACCGCAGCTGCCGCGACCACCACGACAAGAAACGGCGCGCGCAGCAGGAGCAGGCCCGCCGCCACCAGGACGGCGGGGACCCGGGCATCCACCACAATCGCCTCGCCGACCCCGAGCGTCTGCACGGCAACCAGCGCGGCGAGCAACGCGACCGTCAACAGGTCGGCGATCCGCGCGGGCCGCGGCGCCTCGAGGAGGCGCGGCGGAACGAGGTATCCGGTCACCTTGAGAGCCAGACAGATCACCGATGCCAGCGCGATTGCGCTCCACAACGTCACGGCAGCCCCTCCCGCTCTGGAAGATCGTCGGGTTCGTCGAGCCCCTCGCCACCGGCGGTGCGCGTCGCGGCGGACCGCGAGCCCCAGTCGAACCAGCCGACCAGGATAGCGACCACAGCGGCGATCAGCACCGGGAGACCGGGCATGAGCGAAGGCGTCAGCACGGTAGCCACGACGGCGGCCGCAATCCCCACGACGATGGGCTGCCTTCCGCGCAGACGCGGCCACAGCAGGGCGAGGAAAGCGGCTGCGGCCGCGGCGTCGAGTCCGTACGCGCGCGGATCGCCGAGCACGTCGCCCAGGAGAGCACCAATAAGGGTCGAGAGGTTCCAGCCGACATAGATCCCGATGCCGGTGACCCAGAAGCCGACGGTTCGCGCGCGTGGCGTTCGCTGCGCGAGCGCGACTGCCGTGGACTCGTCGATTGTGAACTGCGGCGCGACGATGCGGGTCAAGCGCCCCGGGGGCAGCAGGGTCGACATCCGGATGCCGTACGCGACGTTTCGCACGCCCAAGAGCGCGGCAGACGCGACGGCTGCGGGGATCGCCGCGAGTCCGCCGGCGGAGATCACCCCGACGAAGGCGAACTGCGAACCTCCGGTAAACATGACGAGGCTCAGGATGCAGGTCTGCCAGACATCAAGTCCCGCCGCGACCGACAGCGCCCCGAACGAAACGCCGTACGCGCTTGTCGCCAGCGCGACACTCACGCCCTGGCGCCACGCTCCGCGTGCGGCATCCGTCTCGCCGCCTTCCGGCGGCACGTCGACCGGCTCCATGCTCGCCATCCTGCAGCAGCCATTTCGTTTGGTCAAATAGACAATCGTTCGGCATACTGAACCATATGAGCTTGGGGTCTCGCATCGCGACCGCCGTGCGCCGCGAACGCGAACGCGCGGGGGTCTCTGCCGCAGAGCTTGCTCGACGCTCGGGCGTGTCCAAGGCCACCATCTCGCAAATCGAAGCAGGTTCGGCCAATCCCAACGTCGAGACCCTGTGGGCGATCGCCACCGCTCTCGGCGCGCCCTTCGCCGCACTGGTGGAAGATCGCGAGAGCGAGCCGACGCTCATCCGAGCGCGCGATGGCCACGGAGTGCGAGCCGCGGGCTCTGCGTACGAGGCGCTGCTCCTGTCGGCTGCCGCACCGAACGTCAGGCGTGACCTGTACCTCCTCCGCGCCGAACCAGGCTCGCCGCGACTCTCGGACGCTCATCCGACGGGCACCACTGAGCATGTGGTCCTCCTCTCGGGCAGCGCACGCGTCGGTCCGCGCGACTCACCCTTCGACCTGGAGCCCGGCGATTACCTCTGCTATCCGGGCGATGCAGCGCACGTCTTCGAGGCCCTCGTCGCGGGCACGAGCGCCGTCCTGGTGTCCGAAATGCGCTGAACTCTCGTTCTAGGCTGGAACGATGACCCGCCACACCCGATATCGCGGGCGCATGCTCGCGGGAGCTATCACGGCCGCCACCGTCACAGCACTCGTGTCCGGATGCAGCGCCGCAGCGCCCTCGAACCCGGTAAGCGAGGCTTTCGCCGCAGCGCTCGAATCGGCATCCGTCCCCGGCGGCGCGATCGCTATCCGCCGCGACGGGGCGACCACGGTTTACCCTGCCGGAGTTGCGGATGCCAGTGGCGCGCCAGTGACCGATAACACCCTGTTTGCCTACCGCAGCGTGACCAAGTCGTTCGTCGCGACCGTCGTGCTGCAGCTAGCCGACGACGGCATCCTGGATCTCGATGCGCCGGCGCCCACTGCCGGAACCGGGATCGAGACGGCCGCCACGATCGATGAGCTTGCCACGATGACCTCGGGGGTGCCCAGCTATTCGACGCAAGCGGGCCTTGTCGACCTGCTGGTCGAGGACTGGACGCGTAGCTGGACCGACACGACCCTGTACGGGCTCACGGACGGCGTTCCCGAGGAGTTCGTTCCCGGGACGAGCTACGAGTACTCCAATACCAACACGGTCCTACTCGGGCAGATCATCGACACCTCTTCGGGGCTCAGCTGGCCCGAGGCGGTCGCGTCACGCATCCTGGAGCCGCTCCAGCTCGCGTCAGTCGTGTATCCGGGAAACGTTCTGCCACCGGAGGGGACCGCAGCCCCTTTCCAGGTGGATGCTGACGGCACCGTGGAGGAGCTTCCCGCCGTCCGCGCGAGCGCGTTCTCTGCCGCCGGCGGCCTGTTCGGTACGGCGGGAGACCTTGCCGCGTGGGCCGAGGCGCTGGGCGCGGGAACGCTCGTGTCGGACGCTTCGCAGGAGCGTCGGCTCTCGGAGTGGCGCGACACCTCCCCCGACCCCGCGAGCCCGTTCTACGACGAGTACGGTTTCGGCATCGGTCGCATCGGCGACTGGATCGGGCACACCGGCAATGGCCTCGGCTACCAGGCCCTCGCGATGTACCACCCGGAGTCCCAGACGGCTGTCGCGATCGTACTCAACGCGACAGGACCGGACTCGGACTTGCCCGCGCACATGCTCGAGCAGTTGGAGGAGCTGATCCTCAACGGCTGATCCGTCCGCGGTCGAGTCGACCCGTGGGCGACGCCGGTCAGGCGTTGGCGTCCTGCCGCTTCAGGCGCGATGCAGCGCGACCACGCTCGGTCTGGTCGAGGATCACCTTGCGGATCCGCACCTTTTCGGGGGTCACCTCAACGCACTCGTCTTCGCGCGCGAACTCCAGGCTCTCCTCCAGGGAGAGCAGGCGCGGCGGAGTCATGGACTCGAACGTGTCGGCCGTGGAGGAGCGCATGTTGGTGAGCTTCTTCTCCTTGGTGATGTTGACGTCCATGTCATCGCTTCGTGAGTTCTCACCGATGACCATGCCCTCGTAGACCTCTTCTGTGGGCTGCACGAAGAAGCTCATGCGCTCCTGGAGCGCGATGATCGCGAAGGGGGTCACGACGCCGGAGCGGTCGGCGACGATCGACCCGTTCTGGCGCGTTACGATCTGACCCGCCCACGGTTCGTAGCCGTGCGAGATCGCGTTGGCGATGCCGGTCCCGCGCGTGGTGGTGAGGAATTCGGTACGGAAGCCGATGAGCCCGCGTGAGGGCACGATGAACTCCATGCGCACCCAACCCGTGCCGTGGTTGGTCATGTTGTCCATGCGGCCCTTGCGGGCAGCCAGAAGCTGCGTGATCGCACCGAGGTACTCCTCGGGGGCGTCGATGGTCAGGTGCTCGAAGGGCTCCTGCGTCTGCCCGTTCGGCCCCTTCCGGGTGACGACCTGGGGCTTGCCGACGGTCAGCTCGAAGCCCTCGCGGCGCATGTTCTCGACGAGGATGGCAAGCGCCAGTTCACCGCGTCCCTGCACCTCCCAGGCATCCGGCCGCCCGATGTCGACGACCTTGATGGAGACGTTGCCGATGAGCTCGCGGTCCAGGCGGTCCTTCACCATGCGTGCCGTGACCTTGTGGCCCTTGACCTTGCCGACAAGCGGCGAGGTGTTCGTGCCGATCGTCATCGAGATAGCGGGGTCGTCGACGGTGATCGCCGGCAGCGGTCGGACGTCCTCGGGGTCGGCGATCGTCTCGCCGATCGTGATCTCTTCGATCCCCGCGATCGCGACGATGTCACCGGGTCCTGCTGACTCGGCGGGATAGCGCTCGAGCGCACGGGTCTTGAGCAGCTCGGTGATGCGCGCGTTCGAGTGGGAACCGTCGTGACGCACCCAGGCGACGGTCTGGCCCTTCTTGAGGGTCCCGTTGAAGACCCGCAGCAGCGCCAGACGACCGAGGAACGGGCTCGAGTCGAGGTTCGTCACCCATGCCTGCAGCGGCGCTTCGTCGTCGTACGACGGCGCCGGAACATGCTCGAGGATCGCCTCGAACAGCGGCTCGAGGTCGTCGTTGTCGGGGAGCGACCCGTTCTCGGGGCGGTTCCGCGAGGCAGCGCCGGCGCGACCTGAGGCGTAGACGACCGGCACGTCCAAGAGAGCGTCGACGTCGAGGTCCGGGACGTCCTCGTGCATGTCAGACGCGAGGCCCAGCAGCAGGTCGTGCGACTCTTCCTCGACCTCGGCGATGCGAGCATCCGGCCTATCCGTCTTGTTGACGAGCAGGATGACGGGGAGCTTCGCCTCCAGCGCCTTGCGCAGCACGAACCTCGTCTGCGGAAGCGGCCCCTCGGACGCATCCACCAGCAACACGACGCCGTCGACCATCGACAGCCCGCGCTCGACCTCTCCCCCGAAGTCGGCGTGCCCTGGCGTGTCGATCACGTTGATCGTCACGGGGACCTCGGTGTGGACGCCGTTGTAGGTGATCGCGGTGTTCTTCGCGAGGATCGTGATGCCCTTTTCGCGCTCGAGGTCGTTCGAGTCCATCGCGCGCTCTTCCACGTGCGCGTGCTCGCCGAACGAGCCGGTCTGGCGCAGCATCGCATCCACCAGCGTGGTCTTGCCGTGGTCGACGTGCGCGACGATCGCGACGTTTCGGAGGTCCGAACGGAGGGCATGCGCCATGAGGGAATCCTTGCGGGTGGGGAGGCGGCCGGGATGCCGGCGCATCCCAGGATATCTCAGGAGCGCTTGCGGGCAGCTGAGCGCGGAGTCGTCCTCGTCTCAGGCCGACTTCTGCTCGGCCAGGAGCGCTGCCCGCGCCTCGCGGCGCTGCCGCTGCTCGGCAGGATCCGGAACCGGAACAGCAGCGATGAGGCGCTTGGTGTAGTCATCCTGCGGGTTGCGCAGAATCTGCTCCTTCGTGCCCTGCTCCACGATGCGTCCGTGCTGCATGACGGCGATGCGATCGGCCAGAAGATCGACGACCGCGAGGTCGTGGGTCACGAACAGCGTCGCGAACTGCTTCTCCTTCTGGATGGCCTGCAGCAGCTCGAGCACGCGCGCCTGAACCGAGACATCCAGCGCGCTCGTGGGCTCGTCGGCCACCAGCACAGTGGGGTCGAGGGCCAGAGCGCGGGCGATACCGATGCGCTGACGCTGCCCACCCGAGAGCTCGTGCGGGTACCGGTTGCGGAAATCGCGCGGCAGTTCGACGAGGTCCAGCAGATCCTCGACACGCTTGGAGATCTCTTTGCGCTCACGACCGGCGAGCTCCAGCGGCTCCCCGATCGACTCTCCGACGGGCCAGCGGGGGTTCAGCGAAGAACCGGGGTCCTGGAACACGATCCCGAGCTTGCGGCGCACCGCGCGCAACTCCTTGGGGCCTACCCCGACCATGTCCTGGCCTGCAACGCGAAGGCTTCCCTCCGCGATCGGTACGAGGCCCACGATGGCGCGCGCAATGGTCGTCTTGCCTGACCCTGACTCACCCACGAGGCCCAGCACCTCGCCCGGCTGAATCGACAGCGTGGCATCCGATACGGCCCGGAAGGCGGGTACCCGACCGCGCTTGGGGTACTCGATCGAGACGTTCTCCAGGCGCAGCGCCGCCGTCGAGTCATCCCGATGAGTGGCCTCTTCGGTGCGCGCCTCCCCCAGGCCCAGGTGGGGCACCGAAGCCATCAGCGCCCGCGTGTACGGATGCTCCGCTTCGCCGAACACCTGCGATGCCGGGCCGTACTCGACGACGTCGCCGTCTTTCATCACCATGACGTCGTCGGCCATGTCGGCCACGACGCCCATGTCGTGCGTGATGAGGATGATCGCCGAGTCGAGCTTGGTGTGGAGGTTGCGCAGCAGGTCGAGGATCTCGGCCTGCACTGTCACATCGAGCGCCGTCGTGGGCTCATCGGCGACGAGCACACGCGGCTCCAGGGAGATGGACTGGGCGATCATCGCACGCTGTCGCTGTCCACCGGAGAGCTGGTGAGGGTAGGAGTCGAACGCCTTGAGCGGATCGGGCATCTCGACCAGGCGCAGGAGCTCGAGGGCCCGCTCCTTCGCCTGCTTCCGGGTCATCCCCGGCCGGTGCGTCATGAGCGCCTCGGAGATCTGGAAGCCGACGGTGTAGACGGGGTTCAGGGCGGTCATCGGCTCCTGGAAGATCGCAGCGATCCCCTCACCGCGGACCTTGCGCAGCGCCTCGGGCCGCGCACCGATCAGCTCCTTCCCGGCGAGCTTCGCGCTCCCGGTCACCCGCGCGTTCTTGGGGAGAAGCCCCATGACGGCCATGCTGCTCGTGCTCTTGCCCGAGCCGGACTCCCCGACGATCGCGAGGACCTTGCCGGGCATGAGGTCATAGCTGACGTGCTTGGCGGCCGCGACCCAGGCGCCACCTACGAAGAACTCGACGCCGAGATTCGACACCGACAGCGCCGGGCCGCCGGTGGGGGTGGCGGCGGTGTCGGTACTGCGCGAGCGGCGGCCGAACCCGCCTCGAGCGCGGGACTGGTCAGAGGTCATCGTTCGTTCTCCCGTGTCAGGATGGGCGCATGCCCGAACCGGTCACCTTGCGCCCGCGCGGCGGCATGATCATCGCCGTGGCGGCCCTCGTGATCGCGGTGGCGGCCCTGGTCTTCATCGCCGTGGACGGCGGTCTTCTCGAGCTCGTGCGCTGGGCGTGGCCCGTCGTTCTCCTGGGCTGGGGTGCGTGGCTGGTCTACCTGCGCCCGTTCGTCCGCGTGTCCGAGGGCTTCGTCGAAGTGAGCAACATCGTGCGCACCTACCGCGTGCCGTGGGGGGACATCGCCGAGGTCGATTCGCGCTACGCGCTGACCCTCCGCACGAACGGCGGCCGGGTCATCCGTGCCTGGGCAGCTCCGGCGCCCGGCGCGCGCCAAGCCCTCTCCACCCAGCGCGTGGACGTGGCCCACACGCCCGGGGAGGGCGAAACGCGCCGCCCGTCGGATGCGGAGGGAACCGCCTCGGGAGACGCCGCGGGCCTGGTACGACGCGAGCTCGATCGCCACCGCCGCGAGGGCCTGACGAGCGTCAGCGGCACCGCCGTGACGTGGCATCCGCTGCTGATCGCCGGCACCGCCGCGCTGACGGTCGCCGCGGTGCTGAGCCTCGCGCTGCCTCACGGCTGATCACCCGGCCTGTCGCCGGTGTCTCCCCGGGCATCCGGCGGGGCCGACCGCTCCCCCAGATCGCTGAACTCGTCGATGTAGGGGAGATCGGAATCCGAGGTCGGCGCCTCGACCATCGTCACCGCCTGCACGGAAGGGATCGCGGCGACCGCGCGCGACGCCTTGCGGCGGCTGACCTTGGCCTGCTGACGCGGGTCGAACGCGTCGCGCAGGCCATCTCCGATGAAGTTGATGCACAGCGCAAGCAGGATGATGAACAGGCCCGGCCACCAGAAGAGCCACGGGCGTGTCCGGAACGCCTCGCGGTACTCGGAGATGATCTGTCCGAGGGAGACATCCGGGTAGCTGATGCCGAATCCGAGGAAGCTCAGCGCGGCCTCGGTCAGCACTGCTGCACTCATCAGGAGCGTCGTGTTGACGATGATGACACCCACGGCGTTCGGGAGGATATGGCGGAAGATGATCCGCGCGTTGCTCGCGCCCGCCACGCGTGCGGCATCCACGAACTCGCGTTCTCGCAGCGACAGGAAATCGCCGCGCACCAGCCGTGCGAGACCTGTCCAGCTCAGGATGCCGAGGAAGACGCCGAAGACGATCGCGTTGTTGCCGCCCAGGAGCTTTCCGATGATCGAGCCGAGCACGATGATCGGGATGATGATCACGACGTCGGTGAAGCGCATGATCAGCGAGTCGGACCAGCCCCGGAAGTAACCGGAGATCGCGCCGAGGCTCACGCCGACGATCAGCGACACGATGCCGACGAGGAACATGACGGTGATCGACTGCTGGGTGCCGCGCATCACCTGCGCGAAGATGTCCTTGCCCAGCGTGTCCTGACCGAACGGATGCTCGCCGAAACTGAGTGGCCACAGCGAAAGCGTCGGCTGACCGGCGTTGACCAGCGGGTAGGCGGTCCACCAGTTCAGCGGCCACCACCCCTCGATCCGCCATCCGTTGATGGTGAGCGTCCCGGACGCGTCGGCCTGCAGCGAGCCGGTGCCGCCGATGACCGTTCCAACAGAGGTGAAGGCGAGCAGGATGATGAACACGAGCACCACGAGCGCGGTCATCGCGAGCTTGTGCCGGAAGAACCTGCGGCGCACGAGCGCACCCTGGCTCAGGCCGGCGACCGCCTTCTGCTCGATCGTCTGCTCGGACCCGCGGTCCTCGGGAGCGTCGGTGGGAATCGGAGTCGCCATGGTCAGTTCACCCGGATCCGTGGGTCGAGAGCGGAGTAGAGCAGGTCGGCGATCAAGTTGAAGACCACCGCCAGAAGACCTGTCACGAGGAAGAAGCCCATGACGAGGTTCACGTCGCCGGCGTTGAGGCCGTCGACGAAGAGCGACCCCATACCCTTCCAGGCGAAGATCGTCTCGGTGATGACGGCACCGCCGATGAGCGCGCCGATGTCGAAGGCAATGATCGTCGCGATCGGGATGAGCGCGTTGCGCATCGCGTGGCGGACGACGACGGTGCGCTCGGTGAGGCCCTTGGCCCGTGCGGTGCGCACATAGTCCTGGTTCATGACCTCGAGGAGGCTCGACCGGGTGTAGCGCGTGTACGCGGCGATCGAGACGAGCGCCAACGCGATCGTCGGGAGGATGAGGTGCGAGAAGGCATCCAGCATCTGGAACCACATGTCGCCTTGCAGACCCGGAGTGCGCGAGCCGATCGTCGCGATGACACCGCTCTGCGGGATCCGCTGCACGTAGTCCGGGTAGACGAGCATGACGCGGTCGATCACGACAATGAGGAACAGGATGAAGCTGACGATCGCGGCCGTGCGGGCCGCCTCACGTTTGCCGTCGCCGCCGACGATGACCCCGACCAGGATGCCGATGCCGATCGCCGCGATACCGAGCAGCACCAGCATCCAGCCCTCGGCGACATAGAAGAACAGGTACTGCAACGGGTAGTAGACCGCCGCCCAGATCGCGACCGTGATCAGCGACGCGAGAAGTGAGCGGCGATTGGCCAGCCCCGTGGAGATGGCGGTCACCCCGACGGCGGCGCCGATGCCGGTGATGATCACACCGATTAGTCCAATCGTGGGGGTCGTGAACCATCCGGTGACCCCGAGGAACCAGAGCAGGCCGCCGGCGGCGACGAACGCGGAGCCGAACGTGATGAGCCGGGTCTTCCAGCTGCCACCGAGCAGGCTCATGAACAGGATGCCCGATATGAGGCCGGTGATGAGGATCGCCAGCCACGTGACGTTGGGATCGGCGAGGAACTCGTTGAAGCGGATCGCGCCGTACTCCTTGAGGAGCACCGCGACCCAGAAGATGGGGAGGGAGTACACGATGAAGGTGAGGAAGGTCACCGTGTAGTCGAAGCCGCTGTACTGGCGCAGGGCGGTCAGGATGCCGATCGTGATGCCCACGAGGATCGCGATGATCGTCGCGGCGGTCACCAGCTGGATCGTGGAGCCCGCGGCCGTGGCCAGCGCATCGGTGACCGGCTGGTTGGAGCGGCTGTAGGCGACGCCGAGGTCGCACTGGAAGATGAAGCACTGGGCGGCGCCGCCCAGCCAGGTGAAGTATCGGAGGACCGGCGGCAGGTCGAGGTTCAGGACCTCGATGCGGTAGGCGATCTGCTCGTCGCGGTTGGGGGCGCTGCTGCCGCGCAGGTCGCGGAGCGGATCGCTGCCGATCGCGGTGAGGGTGTAGACGATGAACGATGCGACAAGGAGCACGAGCAGGATCGCGCCCAGTCGCCTGAGCAGGAAGGTCAGCACGTTCGGCCTCGCGGGTTCGCGGACTCAGGTGTCATGGGTGTTCCGTTCGGGGCAGAGCTTTGCCCAAAGGTACTACGGCATGCGGTGTCGCGGCCGGTCGCCGCGACACAGCTGTGGGCGCCGAGGGGTCACCTCGGCGCCCACGCTATTGGTGTCGACGTCAGGGAAGCGGCCGGGCCGCTTCCCTGACGGAGGGATCAACCCTCAGCGTCGACCGGGGCCCACTCCCAGAAGTTCCAGAAGTAGTCCGGGCTCAGCGGCATGGCCTTCACTCCGGTCACGCGGTCGCTCGAGACGAGCAGGCCGGGGAACTGGAAGATCGGGATGGTGACGGCATCCGACCAGATACCCATTTCGGCCTCGTTGAGGAGGTCGGTCTGAGCGTCGTAGTCCGAGGTGACGTTCAGGGTCTGCAGTGCAGCCGTCACGTCCTCGTTGCAGTAACCGTTGTAGTTGCCACCCTTTGCCTCAGGCGTCTCGTAGCACGCGTAGATCTGGTCCGAGCCACCCACCGCGAGGCTGGTCTGCGACCAGGCGAAGATCACGGCGTCGTGGGGGTTGATCGGGTTGATCGACGGGTCGGTGAACTCCCAGTTCGGCTCGCTCTGGTCGACGAGCTGGAAGCCCGCCTGAGCAGCCGACGAAGAGATGAGCTCGAACTCCTGGCCACGACGGACGTTGCCCTCGGGGTACCAGAAGCCGACCTCGATCGGCGTGGTCACTCCCGCGTCGGCGAGGAGCTGGATGGCGCCCTCGATGTCGACGTCGGCGTAGTCGGCCGAACCATTGTCACCGGTGAGGATCGGGTAGCGCACCGTGTCCGCCGGGCCAACGAGGTTGGCGTTGCGCACCTCGGCGTCGGGGTTGAGCGGGACGATGATCTTGTCGACGATCTCCTGGCGCGGGATCGTCTTCAGGAACGCCTGGCGAACCGCGAGCGCGGTCGCCTCGTCGCCACCGTAGGTGGCCGGGTCGAACGGGCCGCCGTTGTTGACGGTGAGGTCGACGTGCTCGTGCGATGCCTGCGTGCCGGTCTGCACCTCGGCGGTCGCGATACCCTCGGCCAGCTGGAGGATGTCAGCGGTGGGCTGACCGGTCCAGATGTCGAGCTCGCCGGCCTCGAGAGCCTGGAGCGCGGTGGTGGAGTCGGCGATCGTGCGAACGGTGATCCGCTCGAACTTCGGCGACGGGCCCCACGTGTAGAGCGGGTTCGCGACGAGGGTCGTGTACTGGTCCTCGACGGTCTCCTCGATCGTGTAGGCACCGCTGGTCAGCGCCGCAGCCGGGCTGTCGGGCAGCGAGGTGTAGGCGTAGCCGTTGCTCCACGCGTCGCCGAGGGCAGCGAGGACTTCCTCGTCACCGTTGGTGATCGCGTCGACGACAGCCTGCTTCGCGGTCTCGGCGAAGGACTTGGCGGCGCTGCTGTAGGCATCCCAGTCACCCTGCTCACCCGAGGCGGCGTAGGTGTCCCAGGCGGCCTGCACGTCCGCGTACTCGTCGGGGAACGCGAGGGCGTAGGTGCCGTGTGCCGAGACACCGATCGGGCCGACCAGCTCCCAGTCCACGTAGGGCTCGTCGTAGACGAACGTGATCTTCTTGTCCTCGGTAGCGGGGATCTGCGTCACCAGGTTGTAGCCGGTGGTGGCAGCGGGTGAGAACGCGTCGTTGACATTGCCCGAGATCGCAGCCCACTGCAGGAGCATGTCCGCCTCATCGACCGGCACTCCGTCAGACCACACCGCGTCGGCGGTGATCGTGTACTCTACGGTCAGCGGGTCGTCGCTGGTCTTCTCGTAGGTTCCGAAGTCCGTGTTACGCACGAGCTCCGGGGTGTTGTTGTAGTACGAGAACGACGTGTCGGTCATGTACTTGATGTTGCCGTTGGCGGTGTTGTTGCCGGCAGAGCTGTCGTCGTTGAAGTGGAAGAAGCCCGAGTTGTACGCAACCGTAATCTCAGAGTTCTCCACGACATCCGACTGGTAGGGGTTGCTGCAACCGGCGAGCACGAGTGCTCCGACAGCGACAACTCCCACGCCCGCCGCAAGACGTGCGATCTTCACATTTCCTCCTGTGCAAGGGGTTATTGCGCTGAGACATCAGGTGCCTCGGCGCGGATGGAAAAACCCTAAGCGGGGCATATGAGTTGTTCAAAACCTGAGGCCGAAAAGTTACATACCCTTAACTCGATGGGAGTTGCATGTGGCAATCTGACAAGATGCACCCCCCGAAGCGCCCGCCTGTTGTGAGCGAAGTGCTGAACCTCCCCCGGGTTGAGGGCGCAACACGCACACGTCTGACGTGGGAAGTGTGGATCGTGCTGGCCATCACGGTCGGGCAGGCCGCCGTGTACAGCATCCTGTCGTTCGTCCGATCGCTCATCCGTGCGGCGCAGCAGAACCAGTCTCTCTCCCAGCAGCAGACCCAGCTCAATCCCAACCGCGATGCCGAGGCGATCTGGAACGCCGTCTACCAGCTGCTGAGTGTGTTCTTCGCGCTGTCGCTGGTCGCCCTGGTGGTCTATCTGCTGTGGGAACCCGGAAAAAACGCCCTGCGTCGGATCGGCCTGGACTTCTCGCGCTTCGGTGGTGACCTCGGCCGGGCACTGCTGCTGGGCCTTGTGATCGGCATCCCGGGCCTTGCCCTCTACGTCGCGGGCCGGGCGCTCGGGATCACGCTGCAGGTGAGCGCGTCGCCGCTGGATGCCGCGTGGTGGACCGTGCCGTTACTGATGCTGGCGGCGCTACGGGCGGGGCTGACCGAGGAGGTCATCTTTCTGGGCTACCTGTTCGATCGCCTCCGCCGGTTCGGCTGGAACTGGTGGGCGATCATCCTGACGACCGCCGGTCTTCGCGCCGCCTATCACGCGTACCAGGGCTTCGGTGCGATCGTCGGCAACTTCGCGATGGGTGTCGTCTTCGGCTGGTGCTACCGCCGGTGGGGCCGGGTCATGCCCCTCGTGATCGCCCACACCCTCATCGACATCGTCGCCTTCATCGGCTACCCCCTCGCGGTAACCCTCTTCCCCGGCGTCTTTTAGCCTCGCCCGCCGCTGATGCCGTGAGACACAGCCTGGCGCGACGCACGGGGGCACGTCCCTCGCGCGAGTGCACGTCTCACGGAGCGGGGTGGCCGGGAGCGGGGATCCTCCACGGGAAGAGGGGCGTGAGGGTTGTCCACCGATGGGGGCGTTGCCCGGAATGGGTAGGTGGGGAACTGCCGACGATGAAGGATGCCACCCAAGCTCGCGATTGCTCCGAGTCCCGTTGTCCTTCACGTTGCATCGGATGCCGCGCCAACAGCTCGACCGCGTGATGACCGCACGCTGGTGCCCGTACGACACGGCGTATGGGCGGATGCGGCGGCCTGGCGCGCTCTCGCGCCGTGGGATCGCTACCTCGCACGCGTCCACGCCGTCGCGCTGCTCCGACCGGACGCGTTGTTCTGCCGTGAGTCTGCCGCTGCCCTCTGGGGTCAGCCGATATTCGGTGAACCTCGCGACATCCATCTCTTGGATGGCCAGGCGACGCGCTCGCACCGGGTAGGCGATGTCGTTCGACACGCGAGCCTCACGACGTCGCGTTTCGTGGAGACAGGGGGCCTCCTGCTTACTGCTCCGGCTGACACCGCGGTCGCCCTGGCCCGCGCCCTTCCGCCCGCGTGGGGCTTGGCGGCCGTGGACGCGACGATCGGCAAGCGTCAACTCGGTCTGTGCACCATCGCGGAGATTCGTGACGCCTTCTTGCTGCAGGTGGATCGCCGTCACCGCCGCCGATGCGCATGGGCCATTGAACACGCCGATCCACGCTCCGAGAGCGTCGGCGAATCGGTCAGCCGCGCGGTCATCGGCTGGCTGGGGTACGAGGAACCTGAGCTCCAGCACCCGTTCCACTTCGAAGGGCAGAACGACCGTTGCGACTTCTATTGGCCGCGCTCCGACATCGCCGGAGAGTCCGACGGATACGGCAAGTACCGCACCCCCGCGGACCTTGCCGCTGAGAAGCGCCGCGAAGACCGCCTACGTCGCCACCTGCGCGGCTTCGCGCGCTGGGACTGGAACGACGCCATGCGCGCCGAGCCCCTGCGACGAACGCTCGAGGCAAGCGGCGTGCGCCGCATCCGGCCACCCGTACCCGCCATGCTCGCCACCCTCACGTCTCACTCACACCGCCCGAGACGGAACCTCGCGCGTGAGGCGGGCTGACGTTTCCCGCGCCAGGTTACGTCTCACGGCGAAGGGCGCGGGGCTAGGCGAACGCGGAGGGGGGTGGGCAGGCGCAGACGAGGTTGCGGTCGCCGTAGGCCTGGTCGATCCGGCGGACCGGCGGCCAGTACTTCGAACGCACCAAGGAACGAACTGGATACACCGCTCGCTCGCGCGAATACGGATGCTGCCAGTCGCCGACCGCGATGGCCTCGGCTGTGTGCGGAGCATTCACGAGCGGATTGTCGCCAGCAGGCCACTCCCCCGCAGCGACAGCATCGGCCTCGGCCTTGATCGCGATCATCGCCTCGATGAACCGCTCGAGCTCACCGAGATCCTCGGACTCGGTCGGCTCGACCATGAGCGTCCCCGCAACGGGAAACGACATCGTCGGCGCGTGGAATCCGTAGTCGATGAGGCGCTTGGCCACGTCATCCACGGTGACTCCGGTGGCGTCCCGCAGGGGCCGCAGGTCGAGGATGCACTCGTGTGCGACGAGTCCGTTCTCCCCCGCGTACAGCACCGGGTAGTGCTCACGCAGGCGGGCCGCGATGTAGTTCGCCGCCAAGACCGCACTGCCTGTCGCCTGACGCAGGCCGTCAGCGCCCATCATCCGGACGTACGCCCACGAGATCGGCAGGATGGACGCCGAACCGTACGGCGCACCCGAGATCGGACCCCCGGCGAACACCGCGCCGTCGGCATCCGCGAGTGACGGATGCCGGTCCTGCTGTGCCATCGGATGTGAGGGCAGGAACGGCGCGAGGTGCGCCTTGGCGGCCACCGGGCCGACCCCCGGCCCGCCGCCGCCGTGGGGGATCGCGAACGTTTTGTGCAGGTTCAGGTGCGACACATCGCCACCGAGATCGCCGAGGCGCGCGTACCCGACAAGCGCATTGAGGTTCGCCCCGTCGACGTAGACCTGGCCGCCGGCCTCGTGCACGGCCGCGGTGATCGCCAACACCTCGTGCTCGTACACGCCGTGCGTCGAGGGATACGTGATCATGAGGGCGGCGAGCGTCTCGGTGTGCTCGGCGATCTTGGCGCGCAGATCGTCGAGGTCGACGTTTCCTGCCTCATCGCACGCGACGACCACGACGCGCATCCCGGCGAGCACCGCGGATGCCGCGTTCGTGCCGTGCGCGGACGACGGAATGAGGCATACCGTGCGCTGTTCGTCGCCCCGCGAGCGGTGGTACCCGCGGATCGCGAGCAGGCCCGCGAGCTCGCCCTGGGACCCCGCGTTCGGCTGCATCGAGACGGCGTCGTAGCCGGTGACCTCAGCCAGCCACACTTCGAGCTGATCGATCAGCTCGAGATATCCCTCGACATCGGATGCCGGAGCAAACGGATGCATCCGCGCGAACTCCGGCCACGAGACTGCCGCCATCTCGGTAGCGGCGTTGAGCTTCATCGTGCACGAACCCAGCGGAATCATGCCGCGATCAAGCGCGTAGTCGCGGTCGGCGAGCGTCTTCAGGTATCGCATCATGGCTGTCTCAGACCGGTGCGCGTGGAACACCTCGTGAGCGAGGTAGGCGTCAGTGCGGCGGAGCGGCTCGGGGTACATGCGCACCCCGGCCAGCGAAGTGAAGGCCGAGCCGGCGAGAGAGTCCGCCGCTGTCTCTACCCCGTGGACCTCGCCCGCAGCACCGAACGCCGCGAGCAGATCCGCCTCGATCGACGGATCGGCAGCGCTGACCTCATCGATCGAGATCCCGACCGTGGTCTCATCCACGCGTCGCAGCAGGATGCCGAGCCCCGCCGCCGCTGAGGCAACGGCGGCGGCATCCGCGACCCGCACCTGGATCGTGTCGAAGAAGTGTTCCGTCAGCACCTCGACGCCGCGCGCACGAAGCGATCCGGCGACCAGGGCCGTCTTCGCGTGCACGCCCTGAGCGATCCGCTTCAGCCCCTCGGGCCCGTGATAAACGGCATACATCGCCGCCATGACGGCCAACAGCACCTGGGCGGTGCAGATGTTCGAGGTCGCCTTCTCGCGACGGATGTGCTGCTCACGCGTCTGCAGCGACAGCCGGTACGCGGGGCGACCGTCGGCATCCACCGACACGCCGACCAGGCGCCCCGGCAGCTGCCGTTCGAGCCCTGCCCGGACCGCGAGGTATCCGGCGTGGGGTCCGCCGAAGCCCATCGGCACACCGAAACGCTGTGTCGTCCCGACAGCCACGTCGGCGCCGAGTGAGCCGGGCGAGCGCAGCAGCGTGAGGGCGAGAAGGTCGGCGGCGACCACGGCAAGTCCGCCGTGGTCGTGGATCGCCGCGATGACCTCGCTCGGATCCCAGACTCGGCCCGCCGCCCCGGGGAACTGGATGAAGCCACCGAAAGCCTCGGGAACGGCCTCGGGCTCATCGAAGGACACGACCCGGACCTCGATCCCCAGCGCCTCGGCCCGGTGGCGCAGCAGCGCGATCGTCTGCGGCAGGGCGTCAGCGTCGACGAGAAACACGCTCGACGCGCTCTTCGAGGCGCGGCGAGCCAGCAGCATCCCCTCGACGACGGCCGTCGATTCGTCCAGCATCGACGCGCCGGCTGTCGCCATCCCGGTGAGATCGGTCACCATCGTTTGGAAGGTGATGAGCGCCTCGAGCCTGCCCTGCGAGATCTCGGGCTGGTAGGGCGTGTAGGCGGTGTACCAGGACGGATTCTCGAAGACATTGCGCGCGATCACAGCGGGCGTGAGCGTGTCGTAGTAGCCGAGGCCGATCAGCGACCGCGACACGCGATTGCGCGAGGCGAGTTCCCGAAGTTCTCCGAGCGCCTCGGCCTCGGTCGCGGCGAGCGGAATCCGTGATCCCTCCCGCGGCGCGGCATGAATGGATGCCGGAACCGCCGCCTCGACGAGAGCATCGACGCTCTCGTAGCCGAGCGCGTCGAGCATGGCGCGCTGGGCAGTGGCGTCGGTTCCGATGTGGCGCTCGGCGAAAGATCCGACGGTCATGCAGCGCCGCCGGTGAGGGCGACGTACGCGTCACGGTCCAGGAGCGCGTCGATGTCGGCGGGCGTGACCTTGAGCTTCATGAGCCAGCCGGCCCCGAACGGGTCGGAGTTCACGACCGACGGGTCATCGATCGCCTCGTGATTGACGGCGAGCACCTCCCCGTCGACGGGCGCGAACAGCTCACCGACCGACTTGGTCGACTCGATTTCGCCGCAGACCTGACCGGCCGATACGCCGTCGCCGACACCAGGGAGCTCGAGGAAGACGACATCGCCGAGCTTGTCGGCGGCGTAGTCGGTGATCCCGATCACGGCTTCGTCGCCCTCCAGGCGCAGCCATTCGTGTTCGGCGGTGTACTTCAGGGTCGTCAGGTCGGTCATGTCGTCCTCCGGTAAAAGGGCAGGGTCGTTACGGATGCAGGAATGAGCGTGCCGCGCACATCGATCGCCAGCTCGGTGCCAGGCGCGGCGAGCGCGGGCTCGACGTAGGCCAGGGCGATCGGATGCCCGAGAGTGGGGCTCAGCGCTCCCGAGGTCACTTCGCCGACAACGGGGGCACCGTCGACCGCCGGGTCGACGACCGCATACCCGGCGCGGCCGGCGCGACGGCCCTCAGAAACCAGCCCGACGAGCACGCGACTGTCGGCATCCGAGGCCTGCGGGGCCCGCTTGCCCACGAAGTCGGGTTTGCCGTGGGCGACGCTGCGGCCTAGCCCCGCCTGGGCGGGAGTCGTCCGGAGCGAGAGCTCGTGACCGTAGAGAGGCATTCCCGCCTCAAGCCTCAGGGTGTCGCGCGCCGCCAGCCCCGCCGGAACGAGCCCCAGCGGCGTTCCCGCCGCCAGCAGAGCGTCCCAGAGGGCACCCGCCGCGCGATGGGGCACGAGCAGTTCGAAGCCGTCCTCGCCGGTGTAGCCGGTGCGGGCGATGAAGAGGGGCTCTCCGCTGAAGGATCCGGCAGCCCAGGCGTAGTACCCGAGCTCAGAGAACGTAGGAGCGACCTCACCGATCTCGGGAGTCGCCTCGAGGACCTCCCGCGCGGCTGGCCCTTGGACCGCCACAAGCGCCAACTGGTCGGTCACATCCTCGATCTGGGCGGTGTCAGACACACCCGGAACGAAAAGGAAGAACGCGTTGCCCTCACGACGCTCGCGCGGAGCGAGGAAGGATGCCGCCACTGGCGCGCGAGCGGCCCGAAGCCGGAGCGCCTCGGCCACGGCATCCCGGTTGCCTGCGTTGGCGATGACGAGGTACCGATCCTCAGCGGTGCGGTAGACAATGACGTCGTCGACGATGCCGCCGTCTTCGGTGAGGACGAGCGAGTACTTGGCCTTCCCCACCCGCATGCCCGAGTGATCGCCCGAGAGGGCGTAGTCGAGGAACGCGCCGCTGGGCTCTCCCGTGACCAGGAACTCGGCCATGTGCGAGATGTCGAACAGGCCTGCTGCCTGCCGCACCGCGTGGTGCTCGGCGAGGTCGGATGCGTAGCGCACCGGCATCTGCCAGCCGCCGAAGTCCGTGAAGGCGGCGCCGAGCGCGACGTGTCGATCCTGGAGCGGCGAGCGTTTCGGTTCCGTGTCCGCGTGCGCGGTATCTGGTGGTGCGGGGTGTGACATGAGTTCTCCCGGTCGTCGGACGGGGGACGCCGTACGACGCCCGTGAACTCCCCCTCTGTCTGTGGCCTGAGAGTTTCGCGCGGCACCCGAGCGAACCGGATGCTGTGCTTTCACCGTCGGCGGCCGTCACCCGATGCGCGGGTGATGACGCTTTCCAGAGTGGCCGGACGTGCGCGGTACGCGGACCTGAGAGATTGGCGGGGAGGCTTGCTCCTTCGGTGCCCGGTGTAACCCGGGGCTCTCCCGCACCCGTCATGTGGCCGGATCTTCAGTTGCGCGGCCAGCATATCCCAGCGCCGGGTTCCCGCCAGCAGACGCGCGTGAGGGCGTGCAGGATCCCGTCGAAACCGGCTCCACGAGAGCGCTCGCTTGCTCCGCCAACGGCGCGAGGACTCCCGAGGTCACCGCATAGCCGACATCCGTCCCGTCGTCGGCGCGAGCGAACACGACACCCGCAGCGTCGCCGCCGGCGGTGAGCACCGGACCGCCGGAGTTGCCTGGAGCGACCCGAGCATCGAGCGCGTAGATCTCGCGACTCACCGACCCGCTGTCGTAGATGTCAGGCACCTGCGCGGTTCCCACCGACCGCACTGACGCCTGCCCCAGCGTGAACGGGCCGCCATAGGGGTATCCGGCCACCGCCGCGGTGTCCCCGGCACGCAGCGTCGGCACCACCTGTAGCGCTGCGGCATCTTCGGTTTCCACGGCGATGACGGCGAGATCCTGGTCGGGGTCGAACCAGACCACCAGGCCCGTCTGCGCGATGCGTCCCGGCAGTTCGACCACGATCTGCTCCATCCCGGCGACGACGTGCGCGTTGGTCACCACGCGGTCATCGGCGATGACGAAACCCGACCCTGTCATGCCGCGCGCGCACGAGAACGCGGTTCCCGAAATCCGGGCGACCGACTGCGCGGCAGCGCTCAGGGCTGGGTCATCGAGCGCGACCGGCGGGGCTGTCGGTGCGGTGGCGGGAAGGTCGAGCAGCGTTCCCATCCGAGGCAAAGCGTCGACGAAGACCGCCTGCCGCAGCTGCGCGAGGGCCGCGCTCACGGGTGCCGGGGTCAGCGCATCGATCGTGGCGAGGACGCGCGACGACGAGGTGGCTGCCGACACCAGCGGAACGCCGGAGACCGCGGCGCTCTGGGCCACCAGCGACAGCGAGAGCGCGGTGGCGACGACCGCGACTGCCCCACCCAGCAGGCGGTCGATCACGTGGAGGCGCAGCTTCTCGGCTCCGCGCCGCAGGACGCTGCCAATCGCGCCGCCAGCTATTGCACCGCCCACGAGCAGGGCGACAACGCCGGCGATCAGCACCGGCCCGCGCCAATCCGACCCGGGCAGCAGCGGCGCGACGATCGGCAGGAGCCACCAGACCGCCACGCCGCCAACGGCGAGGCCAACCGCCGATCCGAGGATCGCGAGGACGCCGCTCCCGATCCCCCACGCGAGCGCGCCGAGCAGCAGGATCACGACGAGAACGTCGGTGAGGATGCCGAGGACCACGCATCCAGTCTGTCGACCAACCTGGGGGTTTTCTTCCAACCCGACCGAGTTGCGGTTCTGGTCACTCTGACTCTAAGATCGAACCCGTAGTTAGAGTCACCATGACACAAACCAGTCTCGCTCCCGATATCTCACGCGCCGCATCCACCGATGCCATCCGCGTCGCGGTGTCGACCGTCATTTTCACGGTGCGCCGCGACCCCGGCGATGGGTCGGGACGCCTCATGATGCCGCTCGTGCGTCGCACCCGCGAACCCTATGAATGCCTGTGGGCCTTGCCCGGTGGATGGCTGGATGCCGGAGAGGGCCTGGATGCCGCGGCATCACGTACCCTCGCCGAGACAACGGGCCTGACGCCGAGCTATCTGGAGCAGCTCTACGCGTTCGGAGACGTCGATCGCTCCCCCACGCGCGTCGTGTCGATCGTCTATTGGGCACTCCTGCGGGCCGACGACGTGGACGCCCAGCGCGCTGCCCATGAGGCAGCCGGTGATGCGCCCGAGAACGTCGCCTGGTTCGACGCGAACGCGCCTGGCACGCTCGCCTTCGATCACAACGAGATCGTGTCGTATGCCCTGTGGCGGCTGCGTAACAAGGTCGGCTACAGCCGCATCGCGCACGGCCTGCTCTCGGACCTGTTCACACTGGCCGACCTTCGCGAGGTCTACGAGGCGATCCTCGATCGGCGTCTCGATCCCGCGAACTTCCGACGTCAGGTCGAGAACTCCGGGAACCTCATCCCCACCGACCGGTTCCGCACCGGCAGCCATCGTCCCGCCCGCCTGTACCGCTACAACCAGGATGTCGAACTTGCCGATCGGGGCCCGCTGAGCGCCGCCCGGCCCGGTGGCATCCACCCCTCCTCGCCCGAATCGAGCACCTCATGACAGCTGTCAACATCGCCCTGACGCCGCGCCGCATCGACCCGTCCGTCGACCACGAGATCCACGGCATCGTCTCGGGGTCGCTGCAGGGCGAGACCTGCAACACCGACCTCGTCGAGGCTCCCTGGCTCTTCGACACGGTTCCGGGCTATGGACCCGGAGCGTCGGAGGGCGATGTCATCCCGACCGGCGCACCGCGCCAGGGTGAGCTGCCGCGGGAATACCGCGAGGCCACGGAGGCCGAGCTCGACGCACGGATCATTGCCGCCAAGCAGACCCTCGGCGAGCGCGTCGTCGTGCTCGGGCACTTCTACCAGCGCGAAGAGGTCGTGCGACACGCCGACTACGTGGGCGACTCGTTCCAGCTCGCCAATGCTGCCAAAGCGCGAACGGATGCCGAGGCCATCGTGTTCTGCGGCGTGCACTTCATGGCCGAGACCGCAGACCTGCTCTCCGGACCCGAGCAGGCGGTCATCCTGCCGAACCTCGCTGCCGGATGCTCGATGGCCGACATGGCCTCGATCGACGAGGTCGAGCAGGCGTGGGAGGAGCTCGCCGACATCTACGGCGATCTCGATACACCGGACGCCGAGGGCCTGCTCCCGGTGATCCCGGTGACCTATATGAACTCCTCGGCAGCGATCAAGGGGTTCGTCGGGCGGCACCACGGCATCGTGTGCACGTCCTCGAACGCCCGGACCGTGCTGGAGTGGGCCTTCGAGCGGGGCCGCCGCGTGCTGTTCTTCCCCGACCAGCACCTCGGGCGCAACACCGCGAAGGCGATGGGAGTGCCGCTCGAGCAGATGCCGATGTGGAACCCCCGCAAGCCCCTGGGCGGCAACGACGACACGACCCTGGATGCCGCGCGCGTCATCCTGTGGCACGGGTTCTGCTCGGTCCACCGTCGGTTCTCGGTCTCCCAGATCGACAAGGCCCGCGCCGAGCACCCTGGCGTCCGTGTCATCGTGCACCCGGAGTGCCCGATGGAGGTCGTCGACGCCGCCGATGAGGCGGGCTCGACCGACTACATCCGTAAGGCCATCGAGGCGGCGACCGAACCGACGACGTTCGCGATCGGCACCGAGGTCAACCTCGTTCAACGCCTCGCGGCCGAGCATCCTCAGCACGAGATCTTCTGCCTCGACCCCGTCGTGTGCCCCTGCTCGACGATGTACCGCATCCATCCCGGCTACCTCGCGTGGGTGCTGGAGTCGCTCGTCGCCGGCGAGGTCGTCAACCGCATCACGGTTCCGACCGACGTCGCAGACCCCGCGCGGGTCGCCCTGGAACGGATGCTGGCAGCCAAGCCCCCGGCAGCCCCGGCTGCAGCCTGGGAGCAGGCATCATGACATCCGCGCCGCGGGTGATCGTCGTCGGCAGCGGCATCGCAGGCTTGACCGTCGCCCTCCACGCGGCGGCGAGCGGCTGCCGCGTGACAGTCGTCACCAAAGACGTTCTGGAGCACGCCAACACGCGCTACGCGCAGGGCGGGATCGCGGGAGTCATGTTCGCCGATGACCGCGTCGAAGACCACATCCACGACACGCTCGTCGCCGGGGCGGGGCTCGGCGACGAGGCAGCGGTGCGGGTACTTGCGACGGAGGGCCCGGAGCGGATCCGGGAGCTTGTCGCGCTCGGGGTCGCGTTCGATCGCGACGAACACGGTGAGTTCCGCAAGGGTCTCGAGGCAGCACACTCCTACCCCCGCATCCTGCACTCGGGCGGCGACGCGACCGGAACCGAGATCGAGCGCGCTCTGGTCGCCGCCGTGCGCGCGACCGCTGCGACGGTTATCGAGCACGCGTTCCTGGTCGATCTTGTGGTCGAGGTGGGGCGGGTGTGCGGCATCCGGATTCTGCGCGACGCCCGCGACGGTCACGCCGGAACGCCCGACGAGCTGCGGGCCGATGCCGTCGTCTTGGCCACCGGGGGCATCGGCGAGCTGTTCGCACACTCGACCAATCCCGCTGTGGCCACCGGAGACGGGATCGCTGCGGCGATTCGGGCAGGAGCCGCTGTTGCTGACCTCGAGTTCGTGCAGTTCCACCCGACGGTGCTCGCAGCCGGTGACGCCTTCCTCGTCTCCGAGGCGGTGCGCGGCGAGGGCGCCACACTCATCGATGAGGACGGCCACCGGTTCGTCTTCGACGATCACCCCGACGGTGAGCTCGCGCCGCGCGATGTCGTCGCCCGCGCGATAGCCCGCGTCATGCGGCAGCAGGACGGACGCCCCGTGCTGCTGGATGCCACGGCCATCCCCGCGACGGATGCCGATGCCCGCGCCGCCTGGCTGCGCGAGCGATTCCCCACGATTGACAACGCCATGCGCGAGCGGGGCCTGGATTGGGCGCGCGTTCCCGTGCCGGTCACCCCGGCGGCCCACTACCTCATGGGTGGAATCGTGACCGACCTCGAGGGCCGCTCCTCGCTTCCCGGACTCTATGCGGTCGGAGAGACCGCCCGCACCGGCGTCCACGGGGCGAACCGGCTCGCGTCGAACTCGCTCCTGGAGGGCGCTGTGTTCGGCGCGCGCGCCGGGGATGCGATCGCGACGGATGCCGCATCCGGCCTGTGGCCCGCCGAAGCCCGCGACGGCATCAGCCCCGTTCCCTCCGGGGGCGTGACGGGAAGCCCGGTAGCCCCGGCGCTAACCTTCTCTCGCGCTGCCCTGCAGGACCTGATGTGGGAGAACGCGTCGCTGGTGCGAGACGAAGAGGGCCTCACGCACGCCGCAAGCGTGCTCGCGAGCTGGAGAGCGCAGGCACGCTCCCCAAGGACCGAACGCGAGTACGAGGACGAGAACCTGCTGCTGGTTGCCCAGCACGTCGTCGCCGCCGCCCGCGCGCGGCGGGCCTCGGCCGGTGCCCACTTCCGGCGCGACGCCGAGCTCGCGGTGGTGCGCTGATGCTGGCCCGTGCCGAGATCGACCGGGTAGTGTCGGCGGCGCTGGCCGAAGACGCGCCGTGGGGGGATGTGACTGCCGAGGCCTTCGTCCCGGCATCCGCCCGCGCCCGCGCCGAGCTCGTCGCGAGGGAGCCCGGGACCTTCAGCGGCGGAGCGGTGTTCGCGGCAGCCTTCGCGCTGACGGATACCGCGATCTCTGTGGCGCTTCATCGAGCTGACGGCGAGGCGTTCACGGCCGGCGACGTGCTCGCGACCGTCGAGGGTCCCGCCCGCGCCGTTCTCACCGCCGAGCGCGTCGCCCTCAACTTCACGCAGCGGATGTCGGGAATCGCCACTCTCACGTCTCGCTACGTCGAGGCTGTCGCGGGAACTGGCGCTCGGATCGCCGACACCCGCAAGACGACACCCGGCCTGCGCGCATTCGAGCGCCACGCGGTGCGCAGCGGCGGCGGCCACAACCATCGGCACTCCCTATCCGACGCCGTGATGGTCAAAGACAACCACCTCGCGGTCCTGGCAGCTTCGGGCGCCTCCACCACCGAGGCGCTCCGCGCCGGAAAGTCGAGCCTTCCCCACACCATGCGCGTCGAGGTGGAGGTCGACCGTGTCGAGCAGATCCCCTCGGTTCTTGCGGCCGGGATCGACATCATCATGCTCGACAACTTCTCGCTCGATGAGCTTCGGGCGGGAGTCGAGCTGATCGCAGGCCGGGCCGTCGTGGAGGCATCCGGCGGTGTCTCCCTCGAGACTGTCGGGGCGATCGCAGCGACGGGGGTCGATGTGGTCTCGGTCGGAGCCCTGACGCACTCGGCCCCCGCGGTCGATCTGGGCCTGGACATCAGTATCGAGTCGGGCGCCGGCGGGTCGTGAGCGTCAGCTATCTCGACAACGCCGCGACCACACCGGTGCGCCGCGAGGTGCTGGAGGCGATGACTCCGTACCTCACGTCGCGCTTCGGCAATCCGTCGAGCCACCACACCATCGGCGAGCAGGCAGCTGGCGCACTCGCCGATGCCCGAAAACGGGTCGCCGCCATCCTCGGCATGCGGCCCACCGACGTGATCTTCACCTCGGGTGCGACCGAGGCGAACAATCTTGCGCTCAAGGGCGTTGCGATAGCCGCGCAGCAGCGACGCGGCGCCCGGCACGTGGTGACTACCCCGATCGAGCATGAATCGGTGCTCGGATCCGTCGACTACCTGACGCGCATCCACGGGTTCGATGCGACTCTCGTGCCGGTTGACACGACGGGGCTCGTTGACCCGGATGCCGTCGCCGCTGCCATCCGCGATGACACCGCGATCGTCAGCGTCGGCTACGCCAATAATGAGATCGGCACGGTTCAGGATGTCGCCGGTCTGGTCGCCGCCGTCGCCGGGCGAGTGCCCCTGCACCTGGATGCCGTGCAGGCGGCGGGATGGCTGCCGCTGGCCGGCCTCGGTGCCGACGCGCTCTCGATCGCCGGCCACAAGATCGGCGCCCCCAAGGGCATCGGTGCGCTCGGCATCCGGTCCCGCATACCCCTCGAGCCGGTGCTGCACGGCGGCGGGCAGGAGCGGGACCGGCGCAGCGGCACCGAGAACGTCGCCGGGGCTGTCGGCCTTGCCCGCGCGCTCGAACTTGCTGAGGCCGAGCGCGCCGACGCTGCCGAGCGCGTGAGCGGGATGCGCGACGACCTGATCTCCGGCGTGCTCGAGCGGGTGCCGAACGCGCGGCTCACCGGGCATCCCGAGCACCGTCTTCCTGGGACGGCGAGTTTCACCTTCTCGGGTGTGAACGGCGAGACCGTGCTCCTGGAGCTCGAGCGGCGCGGCATCGTCACCTCCAGCGGCTCTGCCTGCGCGGCAGGCAGCGAGGAGGCCTCACACGTCTTGCTCGCTCTCGGCATCGACCACGACGAGGCCCGCACCGCCGTGCGCGTGACACTCGGGCAGGGCGCCACCGGCTCGGTCGCCCCGGTCGTTGACGCCATCGAGGCAGCTGTTGCCGCCGTAGGATCCGGGGTATGACCGACCCGGCGATCACCGTCATCGTTCCGGGTCTGGATGTCGCACCCTACGTGCCCGCGGCGCTCGATTCTCTCCGAAACCAGACCCGGGGCGACTGGCGTGCGATCCTCATCGACGACGGCTCGACCGATCAGACGGGCCATCTCTTCGAGCGCGCAGCAGCGCGCGATGAGCGGTTCCGCGCCCTGCTGCTGCCGCGCACGCGGGGCCTCGGGGCAGCGAGAAACGCCGGACTGGAACTGGTCACCACTCCGTTCGTGGGGTTCTTGGACGCTGACGACGAGTTCACACCGTCAGCGCTCGAGCGCATGATCGGCACCCTCGAGCACACCGGAAGCGACTTCGTGATCGGCGCCTACACGCGGCTGCGACCGCAGCCCGACGGCACCTATCTCGATGGGCCGGTTCAGCCGTGGGTTGCCGCGGCGACATCACCCGAGCGACACCGCGTGACGCTGGACGAGCATCCGGCGGCGACGGGGAGCATCGTGGCGTGGGCGAAGGTGAGTCGGGCCCGCGTGTGGGACGAGCTCCGCTTCCCTGAGGGTCGGCTGTACGAGGATCAGGTCGTCGCGCAGCGGATGCTCGTGTGGGCGTCAGCCTTCGACACGATCCCCGACGTCGTCGTGCGGTGGCGAATGCGCCCGGACGGATCCTCGATCACGCAGCGCGAGTCCGAGCTCGGTGTGCTGCGGGACTGCCTCGAGGCGATGAGCGAAGGACTCAACGTTCTCCGCGGTCACTCCGAGGCTCGGCAGGCCCGCGTTGATCTCATCAAAGAAATGGACGTGCCACGTCTACGCACAATCGCTGACAGTCACCCCGACCTTCGCTATCGCGAAGCGTTAGACGCCTTCGAGGGCCGCTTGGACGGCGGCCGCGACAGCTGACGCATAGCACCGCGAGGAGGGTGTCCAGCTGCCGTCATCGGGCTTCGGGGTCTGTCGCGATATTCGCGTGCAACCAGTCGCACCACACTGACACGACGTGCCAGGCTGCACGGATCTCGTCGAGAGCACCAGGCGTCCACATCCAGTCGTCGGGCGGCTCTTCTCGCCCGACCGCCAGGTGGCGAAGGCGGAGGAGGTCGACGCGGGGATGGTCGGTGGGAAACCCTCGAGGCGCCGTGCGGAGCGCGTCATCTCGCATCGGCTCGAAGCCGCCAGCGCTGACCTCGGCGAGGGTGGCCTGGAGGTTTGGCGCTGTCCGGGCATCGTCCACGAGCGACCGGAACGCCGCCAGCTGCGCAGGGGACGGCTGGTACATCCCGCCGCCGATCAGCAGCCCGGATGCCGAGAGCTGGAGGTAATGGGCGGCTGAAGCGCGGGTAACCAGGCCGATCTGGAGCTTGTAGGGCGACTTGTCGGCGCTGAAGCGCACATCACGGTGCGGGCGGAAGATCTTCACCGGTCCGAACTCCGGTTCGAGTTCGGCGGCCAGCGCCTCGAAGGGCCCCGCGACGTGCTCGGCGAAGCGCGCCTTCTGGCTCTGCCACCACTCCTTCGTGTTGTTGACCGCCAACTCGTCGAAGAAGGCCAGGGCATCGGGATTCAGGCCATCAAACCTCACGCCTGGAGCATAACGCCGGGTGGCGACACCGGTAGGCTGTGACCATGACTGCGAACGATGGCGCCGGCACCGGACACGAAGACCTGGACGCGCTTCGCAAGGAAATCGACGACCTGAAGTCGATCCCGGAGGAGCAGCTCATCTCGCCGGCACCGGCCGATCTTCTCGAGGAAGAGCCCACGCCGCATCCGACGAACGCGATCGGGTCCGAGCAGTGGGACAAGTCGGTGGACGAAGAGACCCTCGACGACTGAGCCCAGCCGCTCCCGGAAGCACGAGCTTCCACCCCTCGGGAATCGAATGTCGGTTCCCGCCGTTATCGTGAACGTCGCCACCACGCGTGGCTCCCGTGCGCCCGTTCTCGGCGTCCCCTCCCCTTCGACTCCGACGACATGCGCCCTGATAGTGAGGACCCGCCCGTGGCAGCGATCAACGCGAACCCGCAGACCGGCTCGATCCCGGTCGTCCCTGCCGGCCCCGATTCCGCAACGCCGGTCCCGGGGCTGAACCTTCGCCCCGAAGAGAGCCGGATCATCTGGCTCCTCCTGTCTGCGGCTTTCGTCGCGATCCTCAACGAGACGACGATGGGCGTCGCGATCCCCCACCTCATCGTCGACCTCGGCATCACCGCGGTCGCCGCCCAGTGGCTGACGACGGCGTTCATACTCACGATGGCCGTCGTGATCCCGATCAGCGGCTTCCTTCTGCAGCGCTTCACGACCCGGCAGGTGTTCCTGGCGGCGATGACTCTCTTCTCGACCGGCACGGCTGTCGCTTTCATTGCGCCCGGCTTCGAGATCCTTCTCGTCGCGCGCGTCATTCAGGCATCGGGCACCGCGATCATGATGCCGCTGCTCATGACGACGCTCATGACCATCGTGCCGCCGCACGCGCGCGGTCGGATGATGGGGCGAGTCAGCATCGTCATCGCGCTCGCTCCGGCGATCGGCCCGTCCCTGTCGGGACTCATCCTCGACTCCCTGGGGTGGCACTGGATCTTCGGTATCGTCCTGCCGATTGCGATCGCCGCACTCGTTGCCGGCGCAATTTGGATTCGCAATCTCGGGGAAACCACCCGTGCACCGATTGACGTGCTGTCGGTGATCCTGTCGGCGTTCGGGTTCGGCGGACTCGTCTACGGGCTCAGCCAGATCGGCGGCGCCGCAAGTCACGGCGGGTCGCAGACTGACGCCGCGGCCGAAGCCGGCTCCACGATGACCCTCGTGATCGCGATCGCCGTCGGCGTCGTCGCCCTCGCGCTGTTCGTGTGGCGCCAGCTTGTGCTGCAACGCAAGGATGACGCGCTCATGGACCTGCGCGTGTTCCGGTCACTCAACTTTTCCCTGTCGATCGCTCAGATGGGCGTCCTCTCGATGGCGTTCTTCGGTGCCATCACGGTCCTCCCCCTCTACCTCAGTCAGGCGGTGGGTGCGACGGCGCTCGAAAGTGGCCTCCTGCTGCTGCCGGGTTCGCTCGCCATGGGTTTTGCCGGTCCGATCGTGGGCCGCATTTACGACACGTCAGGAACCCGCGTGCTGTTGGTTCCCGGTGCGGTACTCGCGGTCGCGGCGCTGTGGGCCTACGCAACCTACGGGGCTGACACCTCTATCTGGGTCATTCTCGTCACGCAGATCGTGCTGTCGCTGGGTCTCGCGCTCTCGTTCACGCCGCTGTTCACGGCCTCTCTCGCCTCGCTGCAGCCTCGGTTCTACTCGTACGGATCAGCGGTCCTTGGAACCGTGCAGCAGGTGGCGGGAGCCGCGGGCGTGGCCGTCATGGTCACGACGATGTCGGCAATCGCCGCCTCCGCCGTCGAAGCGGGTCTCCCGGCCAACGAGGCAGCAGCGGCTGGGGCACGAGGAGCCTTCCTGGTCTCGGCTATCGTTGCGCTGCCGATCCTCGTCGGGGCCTTCATCATCCGTAAACCCGCTGACCAGCCCGAGGGTGCCATTCCCGCGCACTGATCCCTAGCGAGCGAGTCTCCCAGGTGCAAGCCCCTGCCCCTGCGGGCAGGGGCCTCGTACCGTCTCTGTACGCACACAGACAAGGGAGGATCACTATGTCGCATCTCACGGGCAAGACCGTCGCATTCCTGGTCACGGATGGCTTCGAAGACAGCGAGCTGACCTCGCCCTGGGAGGCCGTGACCTCGCACGGGGCCCAGGCTCGTCTCGTCTCTCCCGCAGGTGACAGCGTCACGGGCAAGAACGGTCACCAGCAGAGCGTGGACATCGATAGCTCCGTCGCCGACGCTGCCGAGTTCGACGCGCTCGTCCTGCCCGGGGGCGTCGTCAACGCCGACCATCTGCGCATGGATGCCGCATCGTGCGGTTTCGCGCGCGACTTCTTCGAGCAGCACAAGCCTGTCGGCGTGATCTGCCACGGCGCATGGACGCTGATCGAGGCGAACGTCGTCGAAGGACGCACCCTGACCAGCTACCCGAGCCTGCAAACCGACCTGCGAAACGCGGGAGCGAACTGGGTCGACGAAGAAGTCGTCGTCGATCAGGGACTCGTCTCCAGCCGCACCCCCGATGACCTTCCCGCCTTCAACGACAAGCTCGTCGAGGAGATCGGCGAGGGCCAGCACGAGGGCCAGACGGCCTGAGGAGCGCCTCGGTGAACAGCGCGACGGTGTTCGCACCGTCCCCGACTCTGACGGTCACGATTGAGAGTCATCCCTCCGGCGACGATGTCCACCTGCATGCCGGCGGTCAAGGGGTCTGGCAGGCACGGATGCTCACACTGCTCGGAGTCGATGTGACACTGTGCGCGCTGCTGAGCGGCGAGAGCGGCCTCGTCATCCGGACTCTCCTTGAACGGGAGGGAATCACGATCGACGCCATCGAACGCGGTGACCGCGGCTCCGCCTACATTCACGATCGCCGGGATGGGGAACGTCGCACGATCGCTGAGCAGCGGGCGACGACCCCGGGCCGGCACGAAATGGACGAGCTGTACTCGCTCGCCCTCAGCCGGGGAATCGACACGGGCCTCGTGGTTCTCAGCGGTCCGCCCCACGACGAGATTCCCGTCGAGATCTACCATCGTCTGGCTTCGGACCTGCGTCGCGGCGGAGCGACGGTTGTGGTGGATCTCGCCGGTGAACGCCTGGATGCCGCGCTGCGCGGTGGCGTGAGCGTTTTGAAGCTCAGCGATGAGGAGCTTGCCGCCGATGAGGGCGACGGATCGACTGCTGATCTAGCGGAGCGGATGAGTGAGTTGCGCTCGCGAGGGGCGGAGACGGTGATTCTCACGCGGGCAAGTCAGCCGGCGTTGCTCCTGGATGCCGAGGGCCTCGCCGAGATCGCGGTGCCGCGGTTCGAGATCGCCGACCATCGCGGTGCCGGCGACTCTCTGACGGCCGGAGTCGTCGCGGGGATCGCGCGCGGCGAGACTGTTCGCGAAGCCGTGACGCTGGGCGCCGCGGCGGGAGCGCTGAACGTCACGAGGCACGGATTGGGCACGGGCCACCGTGATGCGATTGAGGGACTCCGTGACCAGGTGAGCGTTCGTGTCGTGGAGTCGGCTGCAACTCCTGCCGATGGCCGCGTCACACCCGATGACCTGGCCGCCATGACAACTCCGGAGCAGACCGGAAGGGGCCAGGAAGCCCCATGACCCGAATCCTCATCACCAACGACGACGGAATCGACGCCGACGGTCTCGCTCCGCTGGCGCGGCGGTTTCATCGAGCGGGATTCGACCCGGTGATCGCCGCGCCCGCAGCGCAGTCCAGCGGGTCGAGCGCCTCCATCATGGCGACGCAGTCTGACGGGCGGATCCGCGTGGAGCGACGTGAGCTCGCTGGCGCGGCGGGCGTGCCTGCGCACGCGGTGCACGCTGGACCGGGCTTGATCGCGCTCATCGCAGCGCGTGGCGCCTTCGGCGAGCCACCGAACGTCGTCATCTCAGGTATCAACCACGGCGCCAACGTCGGTCGCGCGATTGTGCACTCGGGAACAGTGGGTGCGGCGCTCACGGGGGGCCTGCACGGCGCGCGCGCGATCGCTGTGTCACTCGATGTCGGCTTCGCGCCGGAGACGTTCTGGTGGGAGAGCGCCGTCGAGGTGGTCGATCAGCTGCTGCCGTACCTCATGGACGAGCCGGCGGGCACGATCTTGAACGTCAACGTCCCGAATACCGAGCTTCCTCGTGGGATCGTGGAGGCAGAGCTTGCTCCGTTCGGCATCGTTCAGACGACGCTGGCCGAGCGGGATGAGCACCACATCAGTCTTGCCGTCGAGGACCTGCCGAACCGGCCAGAGCCCGGCACCGACGCGGCGCTTCTGGCAGACGGCTGGGCGACGGTCACCAGTATCGCCTCGGTCTCGGGCATGCCTCTGAGCCGCGCGCTAGCCTGATCGCCTCTGATCCGTCCCGCTCATGCAAGCGCGGGGTCGTCGACACCGAAGCGCCGCAGGTGGTCTGCCGCATGCTCCCGCCGACGTGCCAGGACCGCGAGCGCCTCGGCTCGTTCGCCCTCACCCATGCGGCACCGCTCGAGGACGTCGGCAGCGAGGGTGAATCGATCGATCTCATTCTGAAGCAGCATGTCGAAGGGCGTCGTGGTCGATCCCCGCTCCTGATAGCCACGCACCGACACACCAGCTGTCAGCGGTCGATCGAACAGCAACTCCTTGATGAGGTGCGGATACCCGTGGAACGCGAAGACGATCGGCACTCCGTCGCCGAACAGGGTGGTGAAGGCCTCATCGTCAAGGCTCTGCGGCTCCCCCGCCCGTAGGCGCAGCAGATCAATGATGGTGACCACACGGACGCGCGCGGATGGCACCAGCTCGCTCAGCAACTCACGGGCGGCATCCGCTTCCTGGGTGGGTACGTCCCCTGAGCAGGCCAGAACGACGTCCGGCTCGCCTCCGTTCTGACCGGCTCCGCTCTGTGCGTTACCCGCCCGGGGCAGGATGCCGACGCCATCCGCGACGAGCCGGCGGGCGGCGTCGAGGGAGAACCACTGGTTCTCAGGCTGCTTGCCCGCCACCACGACGTTGATCCGGCCGGGTTCGGTGAAGGCGCGCTCCATCGTGACCAGAAGCGTGTTCGCGTCGGGGGGAAGCGAGAGTCTCACGATGTCGGAGCTCTTGCGGGCAGCGAGGTCGAGGAAGCCCGGGTCCTGATGGGTGAAGCCGTTGTGATCCTGGCGCCAGACATGGCTGGAGAGCAGATAAGTGAAGCTTGCCAGCTCGGCACGCCATGGATAGGTGGCAGCGGCTTCCAACCACTTCGCATACTGATTGAACATCGAGTCGACGACGTGGACGAACGCCTCGTACGAGGTGAACAGCCCATGGCGCCCGGTGAGCACGTATCCCTCGAGCCATCCCTGGCACAGGTGCTCGCTGAGGATCTCCATGACCCGGCCCTCGGCCGCCAGATCTTTGTCGACACCGCGCTCTTGCTCGTTCCACTGCTTAGCGGTGGCGGGGAGCACGCCGTGCGCGAGCCGATTCGACCGCAACTCGTCGGCGGCGAAGATCCGAAAGTCGCGGGGGTTCAGCCGCACCAGTTCGCCGAGCCACTCGCCGAACACCGTCGTCGCCGACGCGCCACCCTCACGGTCTGCGCTCTGGAGAGCCTCGTCCGCCAGTTTCGGCATCCGAAGAACTCGTCGGCGCAGGCCGCCGTTCGCGCGCGGTGAGCCGCTCATCGTGGCCTCGATCGGCTCCGGGACCAGTTCCCGTACCTCTCGTGTGGGAACTCCGCGCTCATCGAAGAGCTCGTCGGGGCGGTAGGAGCGAAGCCATCGCTCCAGCTGTGCAAGACGGTCCGGTGACGACGCGACATCCTCAAGCGGGACCTGGTGCGACCGCCAGGTTCCCTCGACAGGCTCACCGTCCACCTCCTCGGGGCCGGTCCAGCCCTTGCGGCTGCGGAGCACGATCATGGGCCATCGCGGGGCCCGTGCGGACTCTGGCCCTCCCGCGCTGCGCGCACGACGCTGGATCTGCGCGATCAGATCGAACGCACGGTCCATCGCGTGGGCCATGACACTGTGAATCTCGACAGGATCGGTGGCGTCGCGAAGATCGACGATGATCGGCTCGTGACCGTGGCCACTCATGAGGTCACGCAGCTGATGCTCCGGCATCCGATCCATGACCGTGGGATTGTCGATCTTCCAGCCGTTCAGGTGCAGAATCGGCAGTACTGCACCGTCGGTCCGAGGGTCGAGGAAGCCGGCCGACTGCCAGGATGCCGACAGCGCTGCGGTCTCTGCCTCACCGTCGCCGATGACGCAGGCAACGACCAGGTCCGGGTCATCGAGAGCTGCGCCGTACGCGTGCACCAGCGAGTAGCCCAGTTCACCGCCCTCCTGGATCGATCCCGGGACGTGGGGAGATGTATGGCTTGGGATGCCTCCGGGCGCCGAGAATCGCGAGAAGAGCTCGCGCATGCCGTGCTCGCTCCGTGGCATGTCGGGGTAGGTCGCGCTCCAGGTCCCCTCCAGCCAGCTGACGGCGTTCATGGCGGGTCCGCCGTGGCCGGGACCGGCCACGAAGAGCATCTCTGTGCCGCGCTCGGCGATGATCCGGTTCAGGTGCGCGTAGACGAGCGTCAGGCCCGGAACGGTGCCGAAGTGACCCAGCAGTCGGGGCTTGATGTCCTCAGGCTCGAGTGGTCGCCGCAGCAGGGCGTTGTCGCACAGATAGATCTGTCCGACGCTCAGGTAGGTGGCTGCTCGCCACCACGCGTCGACGCGTGCGGCAGCATCCGTACGGGCGAACTCAGTGATCGCCGTCAGAGCTCCACTGTCCGTCACCGGCGATCTCGACGTCGTCGTCAGGCACCGGCACAAGCGCGATAGGAACGCCCGGAGAGAGCAACAGGTAGGCCTCGCGGCGCATGCCTTCGCCGTCGTTCACGCGAAGCCAACTCGGTCCATCCGCCGTCCCATCGACGACCTCTTGACGCACCTCCTCGAACTCACGGCCACCGACGCTGTAGAGCTCGCCGCCGTACACGATGTCAATGCGCTTCATTGTTCCCTCCGGGCACCGGGTCGCCTTCCTTGGGTTCGGGCACCACGTACAGGCCGGATGGGGAGTTCGCGGTGTAGGCGAGTGCTTCGACCCACGCCATGTTCAGTTGCGGGCGCCTGCCCCCGTAGAACTTGTAGACCAGTGAGCAGCGAGGATGGACCCACACGGTGGTGCGCCCGTCTCCGATGCTCGCGTCGTCCTTCCACGTGAAGTGGAAGGCCTCGTTACGCCTCAATTTCGTGCCGATGACCACCTGAAGGTGAGCCAACGTGCGGTCGTCGAAATCGACTTTGACGTTTCCGTCGTAGATGAACTTTCCCATTCCGCTCTTTCTCCCATGTGCGGATGTACCCGAATCATCGGGGCATCCCGTGGTGCGGATCGTGTGAACCTTCGCACGCCGAGCCCGAAAGCGCGAGGGTATTGACCAGGACCCCTCGTACCCCCTAAGGCACGTTCGACCACATCTTTCCCGCGGACGATGGCACGCTCCTGGCCAGCGCGCAACCCCCGACTCACTTCATCGACCCCGGCGTACCGTCGCGTCACGACGCGGGGAGGTCTCATGGTCGATTCTAGCGGCGCAGCATCGCCAGCACAGGTGGTATGGGCTATCCACCGCGCCGTCGCGATAGCCGTTCTGGCGCTGCTGACCTCCGCAGCATTCGCTGGCATCCTGCCCGGCTCGACGGTCTTCCTCGGCCTCCTGAGCGCAGACCCTCCCCTGACGTTGGCTCGCATCGTCCTCGTCGCCGTCCTGCTGACTGGCCTGCGTCATCCGGCGTCCTCGCTGCGAATACGCCTGCGGCTCGTCGGCATCGTGTTCGGCGTCATTGCCGCGATCGCCGTGATCGACCCACACGGGTTCGGGCTGCTCGCGCACGGGGTCCACCCGCCCGAGATCGCCGTTTCCGTTGCGCTGTGCGGGGTGACCCTGACCACGTCCTTCGTCGTCGAAAGGAAACGAAACACATGGTGATTCACGCCGCCGATCTCGGCATCCATCTCGACCGCGGCACCGGGCAGGCCATGTATCGCTGGCTCGTTGCAAGCATGCTCTTCGGCCGGCCGGTGCAGCAGTCCGTCGGCGCTGACGCGTACCGCGCCCTGATCGATCGCGGACTGACCAGCCCCCCGAAGTACGCCGAGCTCGAGCGCGAAGAGCTACGCGCCATCCTCGATGACGCCCATTACGCGCGGATCGACTACATCATGACCGATGAGTTGCACGAGGTCATGGCAACGATCGTCGACGAGTACGGAACAGTGTCGAAAATGGTGCGCACCAGCGGCGACCGCAAGGAACTGACTCGTCGGCTCACGGCGATGAAGGGCATCGGGCCGAAGACCGCCGAGATCTTCCTTCGCGATCTGCCGGAGCACGTGCTGCCCCGGTAGAGCCCTAGCGCCGCCGGGGCGGATGGTCAAGTCCCTCGGGGGCCCGCGGGTGTCCGCTTTATCGTCGCCGCATGACTTCGCACGACGCATCCCAGGATCCGCGGACCGCACACACCACCGACGATTTCCCCGAGCAGGAACAGCAGCAGCCGGGGCTCGAGACTGCGATGACTCCGACGCCGGACAATGGCGAGGATTCGTATGTGGGGCACGGCCGACTCGCCGGGCGGCGGGCGCTGATCACCGGCGGCGACTCGGGAATCGGTCGGGCGGTCGCGATCGCCTTCGCCCGTGAGGGCGCGGATGTCGCCATCGCGTCGCTGCCGGAAGAACACGAGGACGCCGAGAAGACAGTCGCGCTCGTTCGCGACGCGGGCGTCCGCGCTGCCTCGTTCAGCGGTGACGTTCGCGACGAGGGGTTCGCCGAGAAGATCGTCGCCGACACGGTAGCCGAGTTCGGCGGGATCGACATCCTGGTCCTGAACGCCGCTTACCAGCGCGACCGCGACAGTCTTGCCGAGCTCGAAACCGCCGAATTCGATCGGACGTTCCGCACGAACTTGTATGGCTTGCTCTTCTCGGCGCGCGCCGCCATGGAGCACCTGGATGCCGGTTCGGCAATCATCGTGACGTCGTCGATCCAGGCTTTCGACCCCTCGCCGGGCCTGCTCGACTACGCGATGACGAAGGCGGCGCAGGTTGCTTTTGTGCGCGCCATGGCGCAGGACCTCGGTCCCCGCGGCATCCGGGTCAA